>CAMBOY010000005.1 GCA_945869245.1 Hydrogenophaga intermedia | reverse complement strand
TGGCCGGGCAGGGTGGTCAAGGCGCCGGCGTCCAGCGCCACATTGACGCAGCGCACCGCGCGCACCAGTGGCTGCAGCAACACGGTGCAGTGGTGCAGCCAGGGGCTATCGGCCTTGCCCGATGCGATCTCGGGCTGGCTGCGCGACAGCGCGCCGGCCACACCGCCCTTGTCGCTTTGAATGGCGCCGAGCAGGCTGTCGACCGCGGCTTTGTGGTCGGCCCGCAGGTTGTTGCGGGCGCTGTGCTGCGCGCGCAAGATCAGCAGTTCGGACTTGTCGCGGGTGGCGAGGCGCGGGTTGTCTTGCACCAGCACATGGGTGCCGGCGCGCGCGGCGCGCCAGCCGCCTTCGGCCTCGATGCGAAAGCGCAGCGCGTCCAGCGCCTCGGCCTGGCGGGTCAGCAGGCGCTGGCCCTGGTCTTCGGTTTCATAGGCGTAGGCGCCGGGAATGTCGTCCAGCGACAGGCCAGAGAGCAGCTCGGGCGCGCCGGTGTTGCCCAGCTGGCCGGTTTGTTGCACCTCGCGCAGGGCCACGCGGCGGTAGTCGGGGCTGGCCAGGGAGAAGGTGGCGGGGTGCAGACACGAGTGCTCGCGCATGCGCCACAGCGCGTCGGCGTTGAGCGTGGGCCCGCCTTGCGCAAAGCGCACCGCAGGCTCGCGGTTGGCGGCCAGCGCGCCGTTGTGGTCGGCGATCACCAGCGTGTGGCTTCCGGCGTCCACGCCGCTGCCCGACGCACCGGTGCATTCCCAAAAGCAGAACAGGCCTTCTTCGCGCATGAGGCGCTGCACAAAGGCCAGGTCGCTTTCCTGGTACTGCATGCACAGGCTGCGCTGGGCGTAGACGCTGGGGTCGAGCAAGTCCCAGCGCCACTGCGGGCGCAGCGTGCCTTGGCCGGCGTAGTCGGCAAACACCGATTCGATGATCTGCACCACCGACAGGCCGTTGAACACAAAGCTGTCTTGCCGGTGCTCCAAAAACGCCAGCCAGGGCTGCACCACCAGGCGGTAGCGCGCCAGACCGCCGTCGCTGCCCAACAGCGCGGCCTGCGTTACATGGCCGTGCCAGGGTTCAAACACGCCCACACCGGCGCCGCTTTGTAACTGCAGCAACACCGGCTGGCCCATGAGCGACTTCAGCTCCAGGTGTGCGTTGCCGCACAGCGCAATCACCTCCAGCCGCTGGCCGGCCGGGTTGGCGGCCACCGCTTGGCCCAAGGGCAGGGGGCCAATGGCGTCGTCGATCTGCACCCGCTCCACCACCAGCGCGTCAGGCCCCAGCGGGGTGTGCAGGCGAATCAAACGGGCGTTCTGGCTGGGCAGGGCGGCGCCCAGAGAGGCGACGTGCTGGGCGATGGCGGAGAAGAGGCTCATGTTCTTGTGTTCCCTGAATGTGGTGTGTGGCTCAAGCGATGGTGGTCATGGCCATGAGCCGGGTGTGGGGCGCGGGCATGCACCACAGCGCCCAGCGCTGCGCGCCCACCTGTAGCAGCCAGCCTTCGAGCCCGGGGTGTTGCTCGCGGTCGGCGGGCAGGGCCTGCAGCGTCCACAGCTGGCTGCCCATGAGGCGCAGCGCGTCGCGCGCTGGCCCGCCCACGCGGGGCATGCCGTCGGTCAACCACTGTTGCAGCAGCTCAGGCCCGGCGTCCAGCGGCAGGCGGCGCTGCAGCAGGGTGGGCGCCAGCATGGGCCAAGTGCCGGGGTGGCACAGGGATGCGATAGTGCTGGGGGGCGTGGCGACAGGGGTGGCGGCGTCGGTGCTCATGGGCATGTTCCTTGAACAGGGTGGGACGGACTGGAGTGTTCAGTGGCTCACTGGATGGTGTATTTGAAGTCGCCATTTTTGGCGGCGCTGACCTTGATGCGGCTGATGGCTTTGCCTTCGGCCATTTGGGCCAGCACCGATTCGGCCACTTCGGGCAGCAGCGTGCCGCTCAAAATGTGGTCCACATTGCGCGCGCCGCTGTCGACTTCGGTGCAGCGCGCCAGCACGGCTTCGACGAGCTTGTCGTCGTAGTCGAAGCTGGCCTTGTGGTTGGCGCCCACGCGCGCGCCAATGCGGTCGAGCTTGAGACGGATGATTTGCTCCAGCACCTCGTCGCTGATGGGGTAGAAAGGCACCACCTTCATGCGGCCCAAAAAGGCGGGCTTGAAGCTCTTGAACAGCACCGGGCGCAGCGCTTCGGCCAGTGCGTCGGCCGGGGGCAGCTCGTCGGGCGTTTTGTTCAGGCAGGCTTGCATGATTTGCTGCGAACCCACGTTGCTGGTCAAGATGATGACCGTGTTGCGGAAGTCGATTTCGCGGCCTTCGGCGTCGTCCATCACGCCTTTGTCGAACACCTGGAAAAAGAGTTCCAGCACGTCGGGGTGGGCTTTTTCTACTTCGTCGAGCAGCACCACGCTGTAGGGGTTGCGGCGCACGGCCTCAGTCAAAACACCACCTTCGCCATAGCCCACATAGCCTGGGGGCGAGCCTTTGAGGCCGCTGACGCTGTGGGCTTCTTGGTATTCGCTCATGTTGATGGTGACGAGCTTTTTCTCGCCGCCATACAGCGCCTCGGCCAGGGCCAGGGCGGTTTCGGTTTTGCCCACGCCGCTGGGGCCGGCAAACAGGAACACGCCTTTGGGTTTGTTGGGGTCTTCTAGGTTGGCGCGCGCGGTGCGCACCCGTTGGGCGATGGCGTGCAGCGCGTGGTCTTGGCCAATGACGCGGGCCTGCAGCGTGGGCTGCAAATTCAGCACATTGCGGATGTCGTCCTTGACCATCTTGCCCAGGGGAATGCCGGTCCAGGCCGAGATGATGTCGGCCACCACATGACCGTCGACCTGCATCGGCACCATGGGCTGTTCGCCTTGCAGGGCGGCCAGGGCGTCGAGCTTGGCTTGCAATTCGGCCTGGGCCGGGCTGAGCGCCCGTGTTTCGTCTTTGGCTTTTTTGCCGGCTTTCTTTTTCACTGGGGTGGCCACGGCCACGTCGCCTTCTTCAGCGGCGTCGGGCTCGGCGGCGTGGGCAATGGCCGCCTGGGCGGCTTGCTCGGCTTCGAGTTGCGCGCGCAGGGCGGCGATGCCGTTGACCAGTTGTTTTTCTTGTTCGTAGCGCTCGCCCAGGGTGGCCAGGCGCTGCTGCAGCTCGGTTTGCTGGGCTTGCAGTTCGGCCAGTCGGGTGCCGTGCTGGCTGCCGGCGGCGGCTTCGCGTTCCAGGGCTTGCATTTCTGCTTGCAGGCGCTGCAGCTGTTTGCTGGCGTTGTCCATGGCGGCGGGCGTGGCGCTTTGGCCCAGCGCCACTTTGGCGCAAGCGGTGTCAAGCACGCTGATGGCTTTGTCGGGCAACTGGCGACCGCTGATGTAGCGGGCCGACAGGCGCACCGCTTCGGTGATGGCCTCGTCCATCACCCGCACGTTGAAGTGTTTTTCCATCAGCGGCGCCATGCCGCGCAGCATGGCCGCAGCGATGGGCTCGCTCGGCTCTTCGACCTTGACCACCTGGAAGCGGCGGGCCAAGGCCGCGTCTTTTTCGAAGTACTTTTTGTATTCGCCCCAGGTGGTGGCAGCCACGGTGCGCAGTTCGCCACGGGCCAGTGCGGGCTTGAGCAGGTTGGCGGCGTCGTTTTGGCCAGCCTGGCCTCCGGCGCCAATCATGGTGTGGGCCTCGTCAATGAACAGAATGATCGGGTGCGGGCTTTTCTTGACCTCGTCGATCACGTTTTTCAGGCGGTTTTCAAACTCGCCTTTGACGCTGGCGCCGGCTTGCAGCAAGCCCATGTCGAGCACATGCAGCTCGACGCCTTGCAGTGGGGGCGGCACATCGCCTTCGGCAATGGCCAGCGCCAGGCCTTCAACCACCGCCGTTTTGCCCACGCCGGCCTCGCCGGTGAGGATGGGGTTGTTTTGCCGGCGGCGCATCAAGATGTCGATGGTCTGGCGGATCTCGGTTTCGCGGCCAATCACCGGGTCGAGCTTGCCGTCGCGCGCGCGTTGGGTCAGGTTGGTGGTGAATTGGTCGAGCGCCGGGGTTTTACCGCTGCTGGTGTGCGCTTGCGTGTCGGCAGAGTCTGCTTCGGTATCGCTTGCGGCACCAGAGGGCGCGCTGACCTGGCGCGCTTCGGTGCTGCCTTGGGCCAGGGTGTCGAGCTTGTGTTTGAGTTCGTCCACCCGCACTTTGGCAAACAGGCGGCTGGCGCGCAACGCCATTTGCTGCAGGCCCGATTCGGTCAGCAGCGCGAGCATCAGGTGGCCGCTGCGGATGCGGGGCAGGGCGGTGTCGAGCGAGGCGATCAGCCAAGCGTGTTCCAACAGGGTGGGGAGGTGGGCGCTGAACACCGGCGTGCGGGTGTTGCCGGTTTTGAAGGTGGCGAGCTGCGCTTCCAGATCGCGGCTGAGCGCGCTGGGCGCCATGTCAAAGCGCTGGCACAGCAGGCTGAAGTCGCCGCGCGGTTGCTCCAGCAGGGCCAGCACCAGATGTTCAATATCGACCTCAAAATGCCCGCGCGACATGCACAAGCTGGCGGCGCGTTCGGCGGCCTGGCGGCATTCGTCGTTGAGTTTGCTGATCAGGGTTTTGAGGGTGGTGCTCATGTGTGACAGGACAGTGAGTGAAGTGAAAAAATCAGGGCACGGCGTGCAGCACATAGCCGGCGTCGCAGCGGTCGGGTCCGTTGGGCAGAGTGGTGATGAAGGTTTCCCACCCCAGGCGCGGGCCGGCACCGCTGCCCAGGCGCAGCGGCGGCACGTCGCTGGCGCGCAGCTGCAGGCGCACCTCGTATTCCAGGGTGACGCCGGTCATCAGCAGGGTGAATTCCCTGAGCGCCAGCGCGGCGGTGCCACCGGGCAGAAAGCGCTGGTACAGGTTCAGAGGCAATGGCCCGATGTGCAGGCCCACGCGCAGGTCGCGCTGCCAGACCCGCTCGCCGGCCAGGGTGTCCACGCCCAAGCGTGCGTTGTGCTGGCCCAGGCGCGAGCGCTGTGATCGCGGCAGTTCGAACCAACGACCCAGAAACGGTGTGACCCGCACCGGCACCCGAAAGTACAGCGAGAGCATTTGCCCCATGGCATGCGCCGACACGGTGCGTTGCTGCAAAAAGCCTGAGAAAAAGGCCATGACCTCGTCGGACACACCACCTTTGGTGGGCTGCAGCCGGTCGCGCAACGGCTTTTGACCGACGCCCACCAAGGCCAGCACCAGTGGCAGGTACTGGTTGCGGCGGTCGCTTTCGTAGCGGATGGCCAGGCGGTGTTTGCGCCAGCCCTGGTAGAACAGCACCACCGCGCGGTGCAAAAAGATGTCAAGAAACGCGCGTGCCGAATCGTCGCGGCCCGGGCCTTCCTGGCGCAAAAAGGTTTCGGTGTAGGTGATGGGCAGGGTGCCTTGCACACCCAGCAGGCTCATGAAGGCCGGGGTGATTTCCACCCGCTGTGCCTGGCGCAGCGAGCCGCCGACCACCGCTTTGGCGGTGTTGCCGTCGAACACCTGGGCTTCGAGCCGTTCGATCTCGCTGGGCGGAAACGACAGGCTCAGCGAATTGCGAAACGCGATGCGCCGCGCCATGATGTCGTTGGACGACAAACGATCGCGCTGGGCGTACCAGCGCTCGAGCCAGCGCACCGCCTGAAAAAACTCAAAGCGGTGCGGTTCGCTCGACAGCTCGTCGATTACAGCAGTGGGTGCCGACCGTTTTGACGTGAACATGCGAGCAGCTCTTCGCCGGTGCGCGACGACACCAGGGTGAGTTGGGTGAAGCTGTTGATGTGGGCATACAGCGCAAAAAAGCGCTCCATGACCTGCGCAAACAACTGCAGGCCCGAGCCGACAAAACAGCTTTCGTCCACTTGCAGCCGAATGTCGGTGCCCCGCACAAACGAGGGAAATGGCTTGCCCGGCAGGTAGGCGGTGGCGGGGCGGTATTCCACGCCAATCAGGCCATCGAGCAGGGTGCGGTTGGTGGGGCTGCGCGGCAGGTCGTACAGCCGCAGCATTTCCTTGATGGCGTCGATGCCACTGTCGGCCAGCGACAGGTGGTTGAGCGAGAGGTGAGAAATCAGCCGCCACAACACCCCTTTGTTGCGCTCAAAGCGCATCGACTGTGTGGGCTTGCGCAGCAGCGCGATCTCATTGGCGATGGTGCCGCCCGGCGAAAACAAGTCACCGCCCACACTGCCGGCAGCCAGCAAATTGGGCAGATTGCGGTTGGTGGCGCGCACCTCGATCGACAGCGTCTCGGCCTGTGGCTCGGCGGGGTCAAAGTCGACATCGACGATGCTGATCTCGTATTCGTAGCCGGGGCTGTGTTGGGCCACCTCTTCGTTGCAGTGCAGCGCCCAATAGCGCCGGCCTTCTTCGCCCTGGGTCACCAGCTCGTCGTGCTGCAGCGAATAAAAGGGCAAAAACTCGTCGATGTGTTCGCCCTGTTTGTCTTGCCGCACGCGGTAGACCTTGTCGATGGCGTACACCTCGTAGCCAAAGGCGCGGCGCGCGTCGGGCAGCACCGGTGCGCTTTGCTCGCGCCGCGTCCAGCGAATCGGGTCGGCGCGCTGGGCAAACAGGTTGACCACCGGTGTGCAAAACAGACGCAGGGTTTTGTCGGTCACGGTCTCGAGCAGCGCGGCCACGTCTGAATCGCTGCGGATATCGCCCATTAGGTAGTGCAGGGTGATGGTCTGGCTGGCGCCCGCGAGCACCTGCACCGGCAAGGGCAGGTCGAGGAAGTTGTATTTGTCTGGGAAGCCGAAGTATTCGGTCAAGTGCCGGTAGGCCTCTTGGCCGCGCGGCTCGGGGTCGATCAGGCTCTCATCGTCGGCAAAGCCCACCACCTGCGGCTGGCATTTGGACACCACTTGCCAGGGGCGGTATTCGTGCGTTTGCACCTGCACACCCAGCACCGAGCCCAGCAGGGTGTCGCGCAGCGCGCTGACCTGCGAGGCTTCGCCGTCCAGGTAGACACGCAGCTTGCGCAGGGCAAGGTTGTCCCACTGCGCCTGCGGCGACAGCAGACGCAGCGACACCGACAACACGCTGCTTGCGCCCTTGGGCAGGGTGGTGCCGGTGGGGGCCTGAACCACGTTGTGGTAGCGCACCGACTCAACCGCGATGGGCGCCAGATCAACGTGGTAAGCGGTACGGAAAGTGCAGGGCACGCCGCGCACTGGGCGGCTGCGCAGCAGGGTGTGGCGGTCCACCCGCTGGGCTTTGCTCATTTGGGCGGCGATGCCGCCCAACGCGATGCTGGCCACCGCACACGACGGAAACGGCCGCAGATAGTGCGGGTACAGCACCTCGAGCAGCGATTCGGTGAACAGCGGAAAGTCGTCGTCCAGCCGCTTGTGCACCCGCGAGGCCAGCAACGCAAACGATTCGATCAGCCGCTCAACGTGCGGATCTTCACCCACGTCGCCCGTGAGCTGCAGGCGCCCGGCGATTTTGGGATAACGCTTGGCAAAGTCGCCCGAATGCCCGCGCAAAAAGGCAAGTTCGCGTTCGTAATGGGGCAGCAGGTCGTCCATGGCGTCAATTCAGCTTGTGCGCTTACTTGGGAGATCCAGAGACGAACCGTGAAGGCGCCACGGAGAATCGGGACAGCGTCGGTTGAAGCACAGCGTCGAACGCCACAGGCTCCGCTGACGGATACGCCAATAACATCGCTCTAATAGTGAATGAAAGCGAGCTAATTGTTCCGGGTTTCTCGTAGAAATCCACTTGGACATCACGCAACCTTGGCTCAAATGCGCCAATTGCATGAGAAAGGCTGACGGCTATATGACGCTGGTCTTTGCTATTTTTTAGCAGTAGCCCAACAAAGTCTCGAATTCCAAAGCAGTACACGGATTTTCGAGTCTGCGGCATATCGTTCAGCTGCTCAAAATCAATTGCTGAACGCGAATTCAACAGTGCCTCGACATCACGAGCCACAGATTCACGTAACTGTTCCAGCGAATAAGTCAGTGTTAAGCCATTGGCCTCATCACCATCAGCAATCAGAAGTCTGTCCAGCAAACTTCGCCTAAACCGCCTAGAGCCAGCCATTTTAAGGGTCTCAAAAGAAAGGGGCACAAATGCCCCTCTCAAAAAACAAAAGCAATCAGATCAAATGTTAACTGTGTTGTTGTTCTTCGACAAACTCCACTTGCCGTTCGAGTTGCCAGCAGTCTTACCATCGATGCCTTGCTGCTTGTAATCCCAAGCTACAGCAGCGTACTTTAGACCAAAGACCTCAGTGGGTAGACCTTCACCCGAAACGGTTGGGCTAACAGAAGAGACGATTACTTGGTGCAGTTTAATTGTCAGATACTGTACGCGCTCTTTACCGTTGGCACGCATGAAGTGAATTTCTACATCTGTGTATGTAGTGCCTGCGGAACATGCCTCCCACAAACGGGGGCTCACTTTATCGATATCTTTGGTGAAAATCATTTCGCCATGTTCACAGCGCTCCGCAGTGTGACCACCAGCGGTCGAGGCTGTCGCAGATTTCGGTTGACGAATCAGATGCTGCCAGCTACTTACTTCAAACCAACCTTGGGCGGCCGGGTGCTTTTCATCTCGCGATTCACCTTCTATCGCTTGCCCAGTTGAAGTCTTGCTGAATTTGACGTAGATATCTTTCATTTTCCATCACTCCTTGAATTAAAAAAACTGGAAGTTACGAGTTCTTGCCGCCAGGCATTTCGGCAACCAAACGCAAAGAAACCGACAGTTCATCCAATTGGAAGTGCGGTCGCACGAATGCAACTGCACGATAGTGACCGGGGCGCCCTGCTGCTTCCGTCACTTCAACTTGCGCCTCGCGCAGTGGACGTTCAGCTCGCATCTCCTGCGACGCATCTTCGGCATCCACGACATACTGCATTAGCCAGTTGTGCAGGTAACGCTCCACGTCCTGCGTGGTGGTGAAACTGCCCACCTTATCGCGCATCATGGATTTCATGTAGTGCGCGATGCGGCAGACAGCAAACATGTATTGCAGCTGCGCCGACAGCACTGCGTTCGCGTTGGCTGCATCGCTATCGTATTTGGCAGCCTTCTGCGTGGACTGTGCACCGAAAAAGGCGGCGTAGTCGGTGTTCTTGCAGTGCACCAACGGAATGAACCCCAGGTCGCTCAGTTCTTTTTCGCGCCGGTCGGTGATCGCCACTTCTGTCGGACACTTCAAGGCTACTTCACCTTCGTCGGTGCGGAATGTGTGCGTGGGCAAATCCTCCACTAGGCCACCACCTTCTACTCCACGAATGGCAGCGCACCAGCCATGATTTTCAAACGCAGCTGTCAGGCGCGCACCAAAGGCAAAAGCAGTGTTGACCCAGAGGTATTTGCTGTGGTCAGCGCCATTCACATCTTCCACAAAATTGAACCCTTCGGTCGTAACGCCGTCCTTGGGGTTGTAGGGCAGGCGGCCCAGGAAGCGCGGTAGAGTCAAGCCTACATAGCGGCTGTCTTCCGACTCGCGGTAGGACTTCCACTTTGCATACTCTGCAGTGTCCAACACCTTGGACAGATCGCGTGGCTTGCCCAGTTCAGAATAGGACTCGATGCCAAACAACTCTGGATTGGCTGCAGCAATGAATGGCGCGTGTGCGGCGGCCGCCACATGCGACATTTGCTCGATGAAGTACATATCTTCGGGCTGCCGAGTGATGTCAAAGTCGCCCAGTAGAGTGCCGAAAGGCGCGCCGCCGAAGGTGCCGAACTCCTCTTCGTAGACTTTCTTGAACAGCACGCTCTGGTCGAAGTCGATAGCGGTTTTGAAGTCCTTGACCAACTCTTGTTTGGTAGCGTTGAAGACCTGAATCTTCATGTTGGCGCCGGTCGAAGTCTGTTTGCACAGGTAGTGCAGACCGGTCCAGGTGGACTCCAGCTTTTGAAAAGCTGGGTTGTGCATGATTTCACTCAGCTGCATCGAAATCAGGCGGTCCAGCTCTGCGACGCGGGCGTCCAGGGTGGCCGACAGGTTGTCGGACATGACCACGGTGCCCTCCATAACTTCACGCACCAGCTCGGCGATGATGTCTTTGGCGCGGGCGTGTTCGCTGTCGGACCGGGCCACCTTGCTCTGCGCGACGATGTTGTCGAGCAGGCTGTCTTGGGTGGTTTGGACTGCGTTTTGGCTGAGGGTGGCGGTGTTCATCATGCGTCCTCTTGTTTGGTTTTGGCTTCTTCGCCCAGTTGTTTGAGCTGTTCGGTGTTGGTCAGCACATCGCCCAAGATGTCTTCGAGCTTGTCGTTGCCAGCCAGCTTGTTGCGCAGGTCGGACAGCTTGGTGCGGGCCTCCAACAGCTTGCGCAGCGGATCGACCTGCTGCACCACCGCTTCGGGGCGGAAGTCGTCCATCTTCTCGAAGCTGAGGTTGACTGCGAACTCGCCGCCTTTGTCGCTGAGTTTGTTCTGGGCGCGGAACGACGCTTTGGGGGCCATGCCCTTCATGACGTCGTCGAAGTTGTCCATGTCCACATTGACGAACTTGCGTTCCTTCAGACGCGGCAGTGGCTTGTCGGCGTCGCGCTGACCGGTGAAGTCGCCCAACACACCCACCACAAACGGAATTTCTTTTTGTTCGCTGCCGTCCCCCACCTCAACGTCGTACGTCAGCTGCACCCGGGGCGGGCGCACTTTGTTCAATTTGTTGTGGACGCTGTCCTTTTTGGCCAGGGTGGTCTCCGTTTACAGATCGGTGAGTGTTTCAGCGCAGCGCGCCAAAGGGGTTGGACGGGGCAGGGGCTGGAGCCGGGGCTGCTGCGCGGGGTGCGGGCGCGGGTGCAGCGGCACGCGGTGCGGGCGCAGCCCGGCGCACGGGGGCCTCGGCTTGCGGCCTGGCCTGGGGCGCGGCGCGGCGCGGTGCAGCGGCTTCGCGCGCTGCCGCTGCCTCCCGTGCGGCGGCAGCAGCAGCAGGGGCCTGTGGCCGGGTGTTGTTGGGGCTCTTGCTGAACAGCACCTGCAGGTTGCGGGCCATGATTTCCGCTTCGCGCCGGGCCGCTTCGTTGAGTTCGCCGCTCTCGCGCATGGAGCCCAGGGCCATGGTGGACACGCGCAGTCCGCTGATGGCCAGGATGCCGTGGGCTACGTCGTCTTCGGGGTCGCGAATCACCACTTCTTGGGCCGACAAAATGGCGTTGCCGAAGTCGCTGAGTTCAAAGTAGCTCTGCGCCAAGCCCAGCCAGGGACGCTTGTCGGTGGGGAAGGCGGCGATCGCTTCGCGGTAGATCTGGCGCGCGGTTTCTTCACCGCCGGCCACTTCCATGGCGGCGCGGGCACGCCCCAGGTAGTCCAGCATGGGATCGGCGGCCACGTTGGGCTCAGCGGCAGCGGCAGTCGCGTCTGGTGTTGGCGCGTCGGTTTGCACCACGGCAGCGGCATCGCCCTCGGTGGGCTCGGCGGTGGTGGCACAACCTGCCATCGAGACACCCAAACCCAATACCAATACCAAGGAATGTCGAAGTTTCATTGTCATCAAGGTTCTAAAAGCCGTCTGGGGTGACAAAAGCATGAACGTTCGTTCGTTTGTTACTAGCACCGCAGCATCAGGAGAAGTTATTACTATGATCGGATTTTTTCCACAATGAAGCTAGTATAGGTCAACCAAAGTATTTTGAAATCCGTGCCCGAGTACGATATGTGGTGTAGTTGTTGGCTCTCTGGGAAGAGGCCGCTGACAAACTGCGAAAGCCTCATCACATTGAGCTCAGGCTCTTTCGAAATTGCCAACAAAAACCTATCTAATTGGTAAAAATGAAAAAAATGCCGGTAAGCATTCGCCTGTTTTTTAGGGAATATTCACCAGTTGCGCGACGCTTGTTGTCGGGGGTCGCGCTTGGTGTGTGTCTGGTCGCTTTGGCGGCGTGCAGCTCTTCGCCCAAGGGGGGCGGTATTGTGGATAAGGCACTGGAGTTGGTGGGCTTGCAGAAGATCGAGCCGCCCACGCCACCGACCCCACCCGCGCCGCCGCAGATCATTCAGCTGCCTGCGCCGCCCGAGTTGCCCAAGCCCGTGCATCTGCCGCTGCGCATCCACGCGGGGCCCAAGCTCAATGTGGGCACCTCGCAGCAGTCGCTGGCTTTGTTGGTGAAGGTGTACCACCTCAAAGGCCACGACGCGTTCTTGCGTGCGCCGTACGAGCAGTTCACCGCCAGCACGCCCTATGCTTCGCCGGAGGTGCTGCGAGCCCGTGAAATTGTGCTGCTGCCTGGGCAGCGCTACGAGGTGGACGAGGTGTTGGCGCCCGAGGTGACACACATCGCGCTGGTGGGCTTGTTCCAGCGTCCAGAGGCGTTTCGCTGGCGCTTTGTGTTTGATGTGAAAGACAGCACCAAGTCGGGTGTGATGTTGGGTGCCCACCAGTGTGCGTTTTCTGTGACGCAGGGCAAGGTGGTGGGATCGGCGCCCGAGGTGCAGCGGCTTGCCGGCAGTGTGTGTCAGTGAGCCCCGCCGTTTTATTTGAGAAGTTGGCATGTTAAAAACCAAAAAACCCTTGTGGGGCGAAGGCCTGTTTCTGCGGCCCCAGCATTTCCAGCGCCAAGACGCCTACCACGAGGGCCGCTTGGCCGAGGTGCTGGCCATGGTGCAGCCGTTTTTCTGGGGCTGCAAGCGGGTGGTGATCGACACCGACGCCCTGGCCTCGGGTGTGTTGCGCGTCGAAGCGCTGCAGTTGGTGTTGCCCGATGGCGATTTGCTCAACGCGCCGCGCGACGATGTGCTGCCAGCGCCGCTGTCCTTGCAGCAACTGGGCCCAGACGTGGCCGAGGTGGTGGTGCATGTGGCGGTGGCGCCCTTGCGCACGCACGGCGGCAATGTGAACGAGCAAGCCGATGTGCCCGATTTGGGCGTGCGCTACCAAGCGCTCAGCGAGGAGGCGGAGGACTGGTTCACCCACGCGTCCGACGGCGAGGTGGTGGGCTTGCAAAAGACCAGCCGCTTGGTCACCGACAAAGAGCCCATGGACCATTTGGTGACCGTGCCTTTGTGTCGACTGCGCCGCAACTCGACCAGCGGTTTTGAGCTGGACGCGCGCTTCATCGTGCCCTGTGTGAGCCTGGAGTCGTCGGCCCCGTTGCGCGCCATGCTGCGGCGCTTGCAAGACGCTTTGCAGGCCAAGGTGAATGCCTTGTACGGCTTTCACCGCCAGCCGTCTCAGCATGTGATCGAGTTCCGCTCGGGCGACGTGGCGTCGTTCTGGTTGCTGCACACCGCCAGCAGCGCCTTTGCCAGCTTGACCCATCTGCACCACCACCCGGGGCTGCACCCAGAGCGTTTGTTTCAGTCGATGCTGCAGCTCGCAGGTGCCTTGATGACGTTTTCCAAGACCTTCACCCTGACCGATCTGCCGATTTATCGGCACGACAAGCCCGATGCGGCTTTTCACCGTTTGGAAGAGATCGTGATGGGTCTGCTGGAGACGGTGATCTCCACCAAGTACTTCTCGATCGCCTTGCGCGAGGCCAAGCCCTCGTACCACGCTGGCGTGTTGGAGAGCGAAAAAATCAGCGCCAGCACCACCTTGGTCTTGGGTGTGCGCTCGTCGATGCCGGCCAGCGAGTTGGTCGAGGTGATTCCGGTGCGTTGCAAGGTGGGCGCTGGCGACGATGTGGAGAAGCTGGTGTTGTCGGCGATGGCGGGTATTCGCTTGCAGCACTTGCCCCAGGTGCCGGGTGCCATTCCGGTGCGCCCTGGTTGTCTGTACTTTGAACTCGATGCCAAAAGCGCGTTGTATGAGCGCATGCTCAAGTCGCAATCGATCTCGCTGTACGTGCCGGCCGGTATTCCGGATATTGAGCTGGAACTGTTTGCATTGAACAACGGGTGAATACCATGACCGCTGCCTCCGCCCCTTCCCTATTGAGCCGATCGGCCCAAAAGAGCGACACCAAAGCGCCCAAGTTGCGCATGTTGGCCAATCGAGACGCCAACAGTTTGCTCGATTTGGTGTACGACGGCCTGTATGTGATCTACATGATTCGCAACGGCTACCGCATCACCGACGCCGAGCGCTTCCGCGAAATCATCCGCCACTTCCTGCACGAGTTCGAACGCGGGGCCGCCAACCTCAAGGCCACATCCGACGACGTGTACCTGTGCAAGTTCGCTTTTTGCGCCTTGGTCGACGAGACCATTTTGTCCAAGCCCTCGGCGGCGCGCGAGGCCTGGGAGATCAAGCCGCTGCAGCTCGACTTGTTTGGTGAGCAGCTCGCCGGCGAGAAGTTCTTTCAGCATCTGGAGCGTTTGCGCACCGAGTCGCCGGTGCGTGTGCAGGTGCTCGAAGTGTTTCACATGGTGTTGCTGCTGGGCTTTCAGGGCATGTATGTGCTCGAAGGCAGCGAGAAGCTGCACTACCTCACCGCGCGTTTGGGCGATGAAATTGCGCACATCAAGGGCAAGCGCGCGGCGTTTGCCCCGCATTGGGCGCCGCCCGATCAGATTCGCCATTTGCTGCGTCACGAGATTCCGCTCTGGGTCATGGCGTCGGTGTTCGGCTTGATTGCGGTGGCGGGATTCTTGGGTCTGCAGTGGCAGCTCAAGCGAGAGACTCAGGCCGATCTGGTGCGCTACAGCCAGGTGATCAATCTGCCGACGCAGGTGGCCAACGTGACCATCACCTTGCCTTGAGGCAAGCGATGGCATTTTGCAGACAGGGGAGCGATAACACATGAGCACAGACCACACTTGGGCCCAAGCGGGCTTGTCCGAGGGCTTGGCGCGCCTGGCCAGCCGACTCGATTTCGGCAAACTGATCGACCAGCGCCACCGCCTGCTGCAGGTGCACACCGCCTTGCCCGACCTGGCTTTGGTGCCCGAGCGCATGGTGCTCAAAGAGGCCTTGTCACAGCCGTTTGAGCTCAAGCTGATGTGCTTGTCGACCTCGGCGCACTTTGAGTTGAAGCGCTTGGTGGGCGAGCAAATCACCGTCAAGCTGCTGCACAGCGACGGTCAATACCGGCCTTGGCACGGCTACGTGGCCCAAGCTGGACAACTGGGCGCCGACGGCGGCTTGGCGCGTTACGCCCTGACCCTGGTGCCCTGGCTGCACCTGGCCAGCTTGCGGCGCAACAGCCGGGTGTTTCACGACATGACGGCGCTGCAGGTGATTGAGACCGTGCTGGGCGAACACGCACCGCAGGCCCACTGGCGCGCCGAGGTGAGTGACACCCTGCGCGTGCGCAGCCTGTGCACCCAATACCAAGAGACCGACCTGGCCTTTGTGCAGCGCCTGCTGGCCGAAGAGGGGTTGGTCTATCACTGGGAACAACTCGATGACGCCCAAGGCGCGGCCGCCGACCACGCCGGCCAGGCGCGGGCGGTGATGGTCATCGGCTGCCGCCAGCGCCAGCGCGAGGTGCGCGCTGAGCTGGGCGAGCTGCGTTTTGCCGGCCAGCATGTGACCGCCAACAAACCTGGCCAACGCGACAGCGTGACCGCCTTTATGGCGCAGCGCAGCCTGGGCCCCAACGCGGTGGCCTTAGGCAGCTGGGACTACCAGCGCGTGGCCGGCGTGAGCGCGCAGGCCGACAGCCCGCTGAGCCTGGGCGAGCTGCCCACGCTGGAGGTGTACGACGGCAGTGGTGCCTACCGGTTCGAGAACCCCGAACACGCCGAGCGCGCCGCCGACATCGCGTTGGCCGCGCTGCACAGCGACACCAAACGCTTTGAAGGCCAGGGCAGCGTGCGCCACCTGTGCGCCGGTGGCGCCTTCACCCTGGTGGACCACCCGCTGTACGGCGGCGACGCCAGCGCCGTGTTGGGCGCGGCCAGTGGCGGCCGTGTGCGCAGCGACAACGCCTTTGTGGTGACCGCGGTGGAACACCACTGCGCCAACAACCTGGGCTCGGACGCGGCCGAGGTGCTGGGCAGCACCGAGATCGAGCACGGCACCTACAAAAACCACTTCCACGCCGCACCGGCCGCCGCCACGCTGGCGCCGCGCCTGCAGCGCAAACCCACCGCCTTTGGCCTGCAACACGCTGTGGTGGTGGCCGCTGGATCGGAGCCGATAGAAACCGAACGCGACCACCGCATCAAGATCCGATTCCCCTGGCAAGACGCCAGCCTGGGCACTGGTCACCACAGCGTGGGCGACTCGCCCGCCAACGCACCCGGCACCTGGGTGAGGGTCGCCGTGCCCTGGGCCGGCGCCAACTGGGGCGCAGCCCTGGTGCCGCGCGTGGGCGCGGAGGTGGCGGTGGAATTCATTGAAGGCGACATCGACCGCCCGCTGGTGGTGGGGGTGCTCTACAACGGGCAAGACGCGCCGCCCTTTGCCGCTGGCGAGGGCAGCGGGGTGAACCACCCCGGCGTCATCAGCGGCTGGCACACCCACGGGCTCGATGGCGACGGCTTTAACCAATGGGTGCTGGACGACGCCACCGCGCAGCTGCGCATGCGGCTGCACTGCAGCTACACCCTGGCCGAAGTGGGCCTGGGCCACCTGATTGCCCACAACCCCAGCGGTGCCCAGCGCGGGCGCTACCGAGGCGCTGGCTTTGAGGGCAACACCCAGGGCTGGGGCGCGCTGCGCGCCGGCAGTGGCCTGCTCATCAGCACCAGCGCGCGCGCCGGTAGCTACGGCAGCGCCCAAGGCAGCCAGATGGACGCGCACGAAGCCACTGGGCAGCTCAAAGGCGCGCGCGACCTGGGCCAGCGCTTGAGCGACGCCGCCAGCGCCCAGGGCGCACAGGCTTTGACCAGCCACCAAAGCGGCCAAGCGCTGGAGAAGACAACACAAGCCATCGATCCCACGCAGGACGGCCAGCACAAAGCCGCCCTCAATGGCCAGGCCAACACCCACGACCCCCAAGGCGCCCGCACCGGCAGCACGCCCGTGAGCCGCTTTGACCAGCCCCATGTGGTGCTGGACACCCCGGCCGCGTTGCTGCAAGCCAGCGACGCCGACCTGGCCCACTTGGCCGGCCAAGACCTGAGCTGGGTGGCCCAAGGCGATGTGCAGCACAGCGCGGCCCACACCAGCCAGCTCATCAGCGCCGAAACCACCAGCCTGTATACCCACCAAGGCGGCCTGCAGATCAAGGCGGCCAACGGCAAAGTGAGCTTGCGGGCGCACACCGACGAGCTGAAACTGCAGGCGCAGGACGCGATTCAGATATTGAGCGTCAACGGCGAGATCCGCATCCAGGCGCGCAGCAAGATCGAACTGATTGGTGCGGACAGCTCCCTTGTTCTGGAAGGCGGCAACATCACCATGAGCACGCCCGGCAGCTGGGCGGCCAAAGGGGCGATCAAACAGATGATGGGGGGTGGGAGCAAGGCAGCCAACCTCGCCAACTTGCCGAGCAAACTGTTTGGTCAGCCAGACAAAAAAGTCACTCGCCTGCGTTGGTCCTACGGGCCGAACGAAGCGGCCACACCCGCCCGGTCGCGCCACTATGTGGACCTCAACTTGCATGTACACACCCAAGGTTACGAGCCTGGCGAGTCGGTCGATGTGCAGGTGGAGTTCCCGTCGCCTTCGGGTGGCAGTGTCTACCACACGGTCTCGGTGACATTGGGCGCCGACGGCCAAGGGGTGGCCAAGGACTGCATGAAGTCCGTCTTGATTGGGATTGATCCGGTATGAACGCTTCAGTGATTGCACGCGCCGGTGGCGCAACGGCTAGCGTGGTGGTGCGGCGCCCGCCGTTTGTCGACATGTGGTCCAACTACCCGCGCGGTTCCGAGCGCGATGTGCACGCCTTGATCGCCGGTGAGGTGGGCGACTTGTACCGTGAGCCGGTCAAAAAGCGCTTGCGGCCCGATGAAAAGCCCGAGCCCGAGCCGCCCAAGCCGGTCGATTTGGCCTGCGCTGTGCGCTTGAGCCGGTCGCTGAATTACGCAGGCGTCCATTTGGCCCACGCCTCAGCGGGGCGACAGGCCAGCGGCGCCGATGGCAAGCGCTATGTGATGACCTTTGACGACATGCTGGCCTGCATCCAGCGCAACTGGGGTGCGGCCGAGTTGGTGGTGGCCGCCAATGGACGGGATGTGCGTGCCCAGTTCGCTGGAAAAAAAGGCGTGATGGCCTTTGTGGTGTCGGGCTGGCCCAGTGCGGGCGGTCACATCACGTTGTGGGACGGTGCCCAGTGCGCCGACCGCGACTATTTCACCCATGAGCCGCAGCCCGAAGCGCCCAGTGGTGAAGAGCAACCGTTCCCCGACGCCAAGACCACCGAGGTCTTGTTGTGGGAGTTGAAGTAAGCCAGGCGTGCGGGCGGCTTGGGGCTCGGTGGGCGGCGCTGCCGCTTACTGGGCGGCCAGTGCGGCGCTGCGGGCCGCGCGTGGCGCCATGGCCATGGGGCACGCGCTGCTGTTGCCCCAGTTGCCGTCGCACACCCGGCGGCGGCACATCAGGCTTTCAATGTCGTCGCTGTTCATGCACTGTTTGACCAAGCCGGAGATGGTGATGCCGTTGTCGGTGCTCTGGCTCACATGCCGCATGATGGCGTTGATCAACTCGACGTCGGGTTTTTGTTGGCTGGCCCGGGCCTCGCTGCTCGGGGCTGGTGCTGTGCTGGGTCGGGTGGCCACCGCCACCACTTGTGGCGGTGCGGCCAAGCTGCGCAAGGCCGATTGGGTGGCCTGCGCGGCGTCGCGCGGCGCGGCGGCTGCCACAGCCGTCGAGGCCTTGGCACGCGTTGGTTCGGGCTTGGCGGCGGGTGCAGCCGCTTGGGGTGCCGGGGCGGCAGCGATACGGATTGGGGGGGCTGGTGGTGGCGCGGCGGCCACTGGCGCAGCCACAACGGGCGCTGGGGCGCTTGCCACCGCCACCGCCGGTGCGGCGCTGGCCACGGGGTCTGCTGCGACCGGGCGTGTGGGGGTGGGCGGGGTTTGGGCGACGCTGGGCGCAGCCTCTGCGCGCGGCGCACTGGCGACAGCGGGCGCTGCGGCCACCGCCGCTAGCTGTACTTCGGCGGGCTGGGTCGAGGCCAGTGGGCTGTTTGCCAGATCGCTGGAGCGCAACCAGTGCACCGCGCCCAAGGCGGCCGACAAACCCACACCCACCAGCAGCACCACACCGAGCAGCGGCGACAGCGACGGGCCTTTTTTGGGCTTGGCATCGACCGCTTCAAGAATGTTCACGCGGTCCACCAGTCTGGCGCCGCCGCCAAGCAAGGAGGGGCGGCTTTCGGCCGGGAGGTTGTGGGGTGCGGAATCCGGATTCATGGCGCGACGCGGTGGTTCCCTAGGGTTTGTATTTTCTAGTACTTTAATTTTGGCATACTCAGAGAACCGCATTTCTTAATATTCATAAATCACAAAAAAATAAACGAAATTGAGAACCTTGTTTTGGCTTCTGGCCTACTTCTCTCTCGCCTCTTTTGCCCTGGCTCTGGTGTTTGTTCCCAGAGCCAGGTCCTTGTTGGGCAACGGCTGGCGCCGCTGCCTGCAGGCGACTGCGCGCGTCGGTCGTGGCGGGCAGCAGGCGGTGCACGGCGCTGGCGCGGTCGGTGCCTCGGCGGCCGATGTTGGAAAAAGGGGATGGGATTGGGTGGTGGCGCACAAGCGCTTGGTGATGTATTCACTGCCCTTGCTGGTCTTGGTGCCCGCAGTGGCCGTGTGGTGGCGATCGGCCACAGGTGTGAGCATGTTCGACCACACCGACGTGCGGGTGCCCGACGAGCGGGTGGCGGCCTTGCTCGCTGGCGAGCGCCTGGTGCCACCTGCACCCTTGCCGCCCGAGGTGTTCACCACCCGCGAGGTGGAACAGGTGCGTCCGGCGGTGCGTTTTGCCAGCCGCGACTGGGCGTTGCTCGATCCGGAGTTTGCCCAGCGTTTGCTGATGGTGTTTCGCATCATGAAGGAGCAGCACGGCTACGACATGGTGTTACTTGAGGGCTATCGCAGTCCGCAGCGGCAAGCCCAGCTGGCCGCGCAGGGCGGACACGTGACGCGGGCCGGCGCGTTTCGCAGCTACCACCAGTTTGGCCTGGCGGCCGACAGTGCGTTCATGCGCGACGGCAAGCTGGTGATTACGGAGCGCGACCCCTGGGCCATGCGTGGCTATGAGCTGTATGGCCAGGTGTCTGTTTCCTTGGGTTTGACCTGGGGTGGCGCCTGGCGGTCCATCAAGGATTACGGCCATGTCGAGTTGCGGCGCCCCGGTGTGCTCAAGGCCGCAGGTGCCGCCGCGTCAGAGTATGGTGAATGAGTTGAAACGTATGAACCGATTGAACATGGGAGTGTTGTGATGGGACGACCGTTTATCTTGGTGGGCGACTCCACCAGCCACGGAGGCACCGTGATCCAGGGCTCAGCAAGCAGCACGGTGGGCGGCAAGCCGATTGCGCGGGTCGGTGACAAGGTGACCTGTCCCATCCGTGGGCACGGCGGTGTCACAGTGATCGTCTCGGGCGATCCGACTTGCATCATCGACGGCGCACCCGCTGCCCGCCACGGCGATAAAACCGCTTGCGGAGCGACCTTGCTGTCGTCCCAAGCCACCGCAATCGACTGATGTCCATTGGCCGTTCTTTGTTTTTGCTGCTCGCGGTCTGTTGTCTGACCTGGCTGGGTGTGCTGTGGGCGTGGCAGGGGCGCACAGCCGATGTGCAAGAGGCCGACTTGGTCAAGTACCTGGTGCTGCTGCCCATAACCCTGTTTGTGTTGGCGCTGGCTGCGCGCTGGGCGTGGAACGGCGTGCGCAGCGCGGACGCGGCTTCACAGGCCGACGCTGCGGCGAACGCGGCGCCAGCGGCCGACCCGCCAGCGGGCAACGACGCAGAACGCCGGCGCACCTGGCGCGTGGTGCAGACTGGGGTGGCGCTGCCGATGGCGGAGCAGCCGCAAGATGTGCTCGACGCGGCGCGAGATGGTGAACCGTTGCCGCAGCCCGACGCCGAGCTGGTGGACACCCAGGGGCTGCCGGTGCTGTCGGTGCGTTCGGCGCAGGACTGGCACCAAGAGGCCGACAGTTTGTGGCAAGAGGTACCGGGCTTTGTGCAATCGGCGGCGTGGCGTGCGCTGGACAACCAAGGGGGGCCGAGCCCCGCTTGGCTGCGAGCGCTGGGCATGGCGCACCAGGCCCTGCAACCGCCGCTGCAATACCTGTTGGAGTGGACGACCGAGGACGCCGAGCACGGCGCTGTACACGAGCGCGCAGCCCAGCCGCTGCGCTTGCTGCTGGTGTGTGAGCCCACCTGGAGCCCCGCCGAACAAGAGGCCATGCGCGAGTTGGTGCTGCAGTGGACGGCCCACGCCTTGGCGCCACATGCCGAGCGCTGGGAGTGCCTAGCGGATGTGGTGGGTGGCAGTTCGGAAGCGTTGTGGTTAAAAGCCGATCAGGTGCTGCTGAGCGCCGCACGGATGGGGCAACCCATGTGGGGATTGATGCTGGGGATGAGTTCGTCGCTGGACCAGACGGTGGTGGACCGTTGGAGCGCACAAGGCTGTCTGTTGGTACAGCCCGATCAGCCGCGTGGTCGGTTGCCGTCGGAGGCCGCAGCGGCCTTGTTGCTCGCGCCCGAGGGCTGGGCGCCGTGGCCGGATGCGGACGATCACAGCGTGTACCTGCACCGGCCTGCGGTGGCGCGCCGCGACAAACCCATTGAAGCGCCTGGCAAGGTCGACCATTTGGTCTTGCAAGCGGTGTTCGACCAGGCGATGCAAACCGCCGACCTGCCCGCTGAGCAGGTCGCCAATGTGATTTGTGATGCGGATAGCCATTCCAACCGGGCCACCGAGCTGTACGGCGTGGCGTTGGAGCGCATGCCGCATCTCGACCCGGTGGAAGACATGGCTTTGTTGGCCGCTGTGACGGGGCATCTGGGGTGTGCCAGCGCCTTGGTGTCGGTGGCTGCGGCGGCGGCGTGGAGCGCGAAGGAAGCCAGGCCCTGTGTGGTGTTGTCCCAAGCCGATGCGCACGACCGCATGGCTCTGGTGATCAAGCCGGGCGTGAGCGCCAACTGATTTGAATGCTTGTAAGGTGATTGTGTATGCAACGATTTTGGACATTGCTGTTTGACACCCGGGTGATCGGTGTCATCGGCTTGGCTGCGTTGGCGGCGTTTTTGTTCTTGGGTGCCAAAGCGCTGGAGGTGGCCTTGATTTACGCCGCCGGTGTGCTGGGCGTCTTGCTGCTGCTGTGGTTGCTCAAATGGTCGTGGGACCGCTGGAGCGCGTACCGCGCCAGCCGCCAACTGGAGCAAGCGATCGACAGCGACGCCCAGGAGGCCCGAGAGATGCTGCCATCGCGCCGGCGCGACGAGTTCGACGAAATCCGCCAGCGCATGGAAGAGGCGGTCAAGACCATCAAAACCTCGCGCTTGGGACAAACCACGGGCCGCGCCGCTCTGTATGAGCTGCCCTGGTACATGGTGATCGGCAACCCCGCAGCGGGCAAAAGCACGGCGGTGGTGCAATCGGGCTTGAAGTTTCCGTTTGCCGACAAGGCGGGCGCCATCATCCAAGGCATTGGCGGCACCCGCAACTGCGACTGGTTTTTCACCACCGAGGGCATTTTGCTCGACACCGCTGGTCGCTATTCGGTGCACGAAGAGGACCGTTCTGAATGGCTGGGCTTTTTGAGCCTGCTGAAAAAACATCGGAAAAAAGCGCCGATCAACGGCATTCTGATGGCGGTCAGTGTGTCGGAGCTGGCCAACGCCAAGGCCGAGCAGACGATTCAGCTGGCAAAAAATCTGCGCCAACGGGTGCAAGAGCTGACCGAGGAATTGGAGATTTTTGCCCCGGTGTATGTGCTGTTCACCAAGGCCGATTTGATCTCGGGTTTTCAGGCCTTTTTTGACTCGCTCGACCCACAAGAGCGCGACCGCGTCTGGGGTGCCACCTTGCCCTATGACCCGGAACAAAAGGCCGACGTGCTGGGCCAGTTCGACAAACACTTTGACGAGCTTCGCGAGGGCCTGACCGAGCAGTTGCTAGCCACCATGTCGCTGAGCCACGGCAAAGCGCTGTCGCCCAGTGTGTTGTCTTTCCCGCTGGAGTTTGCCGCGCTCAAGCCGAATTTGCGGGCCTTTCTGTCGACGCTGTTTGAGGACAACCCCTACCAGTTTCGTCCTATTTTCCGCGGCTTTTACTTCACCAGCTCGGTGCAAGAGGGCGAGGGATTTTCGCGCGCCAGCCAAGCCATGGCGCAGCACTTTGAGCTCGACGCCAAAGGGGCGAGCGACGGCCGCAGCGAGCACGCGCAGCAGCCGTTTTTCTTGCGCAACTTGTTCTCCAAAGTGGTGTTTGCCGACCGCGACTTGGTCAAGCAGTACACCAGCCGACGCAAGCGCCACTTGCGCGCGGGTGTGTTCGCTGCTGCGGTGCTGGTACTGGCGCTGGCGCTCGGTGGCTGGGCCTCGGCCTATTTGGCCAACCGCCAGTTGATGCAGCAGGTGGCGGCCGATTTGGAGCGCGCGGTGCGCCTGCAAGGCGAGCAGGTCGATCTGCCGGCGCGGCTGGAGGCCATGTCGATCTTGCACGACCGCATACGCCAGTTGGAGAAATGGAAAACCGACCGGCCGATATCCGTGGGCTTGGGGCTCTACCAGGGGGACGCGATCGAAGCCCATCTGCGCAAAGAGTATTTCCGTGGTGTGGAGCAGCTCATGCTCAAGCCGGTGGCGCAGGCGATTGAGAAGTACCTCGGTGAGGTCAACGCCAACGCCAGTGCGTTGCAGCCCATGACACGCGTGCCGGAATCGGCTGCCGTGGGCATCCAGGCAACCGCCGCGGCGCCTGTGGTCAACAAAGGTGTGGTGCAAGCCTCGCCGACCAATGTCGAGGACGCATACAACGCCCTCAAGACCTACCTGATGCTCGGCGACAAGCAGTACATGGAATCTGGGCATCTGGTCGACCAAATCAGCCGCTTCTGGCGCGGCTGGCTGGAGCAAAACCGTGGCTCCATGCCGGTGGAGCGCTTGATTCAGAGTGCTGAGCAAGTGGTGTCGTTTTCGGTGGAAAACCTGCACACCGCCGAATACCCGGTGGTGCAAAACAACCTGGCCCTGCTCGACCAGACGCGCGAGAACCTGCGCAAGGTGGTGCGCGGCATGCCGGCGCGTGAGCGGGTGTACTCCAGCATCAAGGCCCGCGCATCGACCCGCTATCCGTCGGTGACCGTGGCCCGGTTGGTGGGCGATGTGCCGGTGCAATCGTTGCAAGGCAGTTATGCGATCTCGGGTGCCTTCACCCGCGAGGCGTGGTCGGATTTTGTCGAGGCGGCGATCAAGAAGGCGGCCGATGAAGAGCTGCAAAGCGTGGACTGGGTGCTGCGCACCGCGTCGCGCGACGACCTGTCGCTCGAAGGCAGTCCGGATCAGATCCGCAAGACGCTGACCGAGATGTACAAAACCGAGTACGTTGCCGAATGGCAGCGTTTTTTGCAGGGCATCACCGTGACCGAGTTTGCCTCTTTTGAGGAGGCGGCCAAGCACATGGATGTGCTGGGCGACCCGACGCTGTCACCGCTGCGCAAGTTGATGGAGGCGCTGTACGACCAGACCTCATGGGACAACCCGTCTCTGCTCAATGAGCGTCTGGGCAAAACCCAGCAGGGCTTTATGCAATGGTTCAAGCAAACCATCCTGCGCCAAGCCCCGTCTCGGGTCGAGGTCAACGTCAACCTCAACGCCGGCCGGGCCGAAGTGCCGATGGGGCCGATTGGGCGAGAGTTCCAAGCGCTGCAGAAGATCATGATGTCGCGCGACAACAGCCCCACCATGTTGGCCGGCTATTTAGACGCCATGAGCAAGGTGCGCACACGCTTCAACAAAATCAAAAACCAAGGCGATCCTGGACCAGCGGTCAAGGAGTTGATGTCGAGCACCCTCAATGAAGGGACTTCCGAGCTGGCCAATGTGCTGAAGTATGTGGACGAGCAGATGCTGGTGGGCATGAGCGACTCGGCGCGCGCCGCCCTGCGCCCGCTGCTGGTGCGGCCGCTGATCAGCGCGTTTGCGGTGATGACGCAGCCGGTGGAGACCGAAATCAACCGGGTGTGGACCGCGCAGGTGTACGAGCCGTTCCAGCAGAACTTGGCCAACAAATACCCGTTCGACAAGAACTCACGCACCGAAGCGGCACCGGCTGATATCGCCAAGACCTTTGGTGCCGATGGCTCGATTGCCAAGTTCGCGACCGACACCCTGGGGCCCTTGGTGATTCGCCGTGGCGATGTGCTGGTGCCCAAAACCTGGGCCGACCAAGGCGTCAAGCTGACACCGGATTTCCTCTCGGGTTTTGGCGCTTGGGTGCTGCCTTTGGACGGTGCGGCCGGCGGCGGCTCCGATCCGAGCGCGGCGGCCCGAACTGTGTTCCAAATCTTGCCGCAAGGCGTATCGGGCTTGTTGGAGTACACCATCGAGATCGACGGTCAGCAGCTGCGCTACCGCAACACCGCAGCGGCTTGGACCAACTTCTTCTGGCCCAACCCTGCAGGCACGCCGGGTGTGCGGATATCTGCGGTGACCAACGACGGTCGCACGGTGGAAATCTTCAACGAACCTGGCGCCTTTGGCCTGGAGCGCTTGTTTGCGCAGGCCAAGCGCGAGCGCATGCCCGACGGCAACAACCAGCTGAGCTGGAGCAAAGATGGGCAGACGGTGTCGATCTGGTTGCGGGTGATCTCTCAACCTGGCGCACAAGCGGGCGGCAAAGGCCGCAACGGTTTGCTGGGGCTGCAATTGCCAGCCCGGGTAGCCGGTGATGGTGCTGTGGCGGGAGCGGGTTCATGAGCCGACACGACGTGCCTGTTCAGTTCTTCGGCAAACTCAAGTGCCGAGGCGACTTTGTTCGCAGCACCACCGCCAGTGGTCTG
>CAMBOY010000004.1 GCA_945869245.1 Hydrogenophaga intermedia | reverse complement strand
GCCACCGAGCTGGCGCGCGCGCACACCAGCTTGCAAGAGCACCTGCACGAGCAGGCGCGCTGCCTGCGGGTGGACGCAGCGGTGCAGGCTGGCCTACATCTGCTGATCGAATCGCTCAACGACGATGGTTATCTGGACGACCCGCTGAGCGAGCTGGCCCTGGCCTGGTACCGCTTGCAGACCGGCGATGCGCAGGCCGAGCCCGAATTTCACGTGCTGGAGATGCTGCAAGCCAAGCTGGACGAGGCGCTGGAGCACCTGCAGGGCATGGAGCCGGTGGGCGTGGGCGCACGCGATCTGGCCGAGTGCCTGCGGCTGCAAATTGAGGAGCTGCGCAACACCCCCGCAGCGCAAGCCGCGCTGCGCATGGTGGCGCAGGGGCTCGAAGGCATGGCCAAGCGCGATGTGAAGCGCCTGGCGGTGCTGTGTGGCTGCGACGAAGCCACGGTGCGCGAAGCCATGGCCCTGGTGGCGCGGCTCGAGCCCAAACCAGGCCGGCGCTTTGCCGATGTGGAGCGCAATTTGGTGGTGCCCGACGTCATGGTCACCCGCGCCGGTCGCGGCCTCAAGGTGCAGCTCAACCCGGACGTGATGCCGCGTCTGCGGGTGCACGACATTTACGCCAACGCCATGAAAGGTGGTCGGCGCGAGGGCGAAGCGGGGGCCGCCTCGATGCAGCAGCGGCTGCAAGAGGCGCGCTGGTTCATCAAAAACATCCAGCAGCGCTTTGACACCATCTTGCGGGTGTCGAGCGCCATCGTCGAGCGCCAGCGCAACTTCTTTGCCCATGGCGAACTGGCCATGCGCCCGCTGGTGCTGCGCGAAATCGCTGAAGAACTCGGTCTGCACGAATCGACCATCAGCCGCGTCACCACCGCCAAGTACATGGCCACGCCTTTTGGCACCTTTGAGCTGAAGTATTTCTTTGGCTCGGCGCTCGGCACCGAGACCGGCGGCAACGCCTCGAGCACGGCGGTGCGTGCTTTGATCAAACAATTCATCAGCGCCGAAGACACCGCCAAGCCGCTGTCGGACAACCAGATTTCGGACATGCTGCGCGAGCAGGGCATTGAATGCGCGCGCCGCACCGTGGCCAAGTACCGCGAAGCGCTGCGCATCGCGCCCGCCAATCTGCGCAAGCGCTGAGGCCCAATCCACCCGGGTCGGCGCGTGGTCGCCCGGCCAGAGAGTTTTTCCATGAACCAACTGCATTTGTTTTTGCCCTGCGCCGCTGGTGTGGAGCCCTTGCTGGCCGATGAGGTGGCGCGCATTTGCCCCGAGGCCCGGCCGCACGCCTTGCGCGCCGGGGTGGCGCTGTCGGCCAGCTGGCGCGACGCCTTGCGCCTGAACCTGCACAGCCGGCTGGCCCAGCGGGTGCTGGTGCAGCTCTGGCACGGCCCCTACCGGCAAGAGCAAGACCTGTACGACGCCGCGTCCGAGGTGGCGTGGGAAATCTGGTTCACCCCACGCCAGACCTTCAAGGTCGATTTGACCGCACAGCGCTCGCCGCTCAAAAGCCTGAACTTCGCCGCCCTGTGGGTGAAGGACGCGCTGTGCGACCGCTTTCGCGCCAAGGCCGGCGAGCGCCCGAGTGTGGAGACCACCTGGCCCGATGTGCGGGTGCATGTGCACTTGAGCGCCGAGGCGCTCACGCTCTACATGGACACATCGGGCGAGCCGCTGTTCAAGCGCGGCTGGCGCGCCGACAAGGGCGACGCGCCGCTCAAAGAAACCTTGGCCGCAGCCATGATCGCCGCCACCGGCTGGGACGTGCAGGCGCGCGAGGCCGCCTCGGTGGACGACATCGTGCCGCTGTACGACCCCTGTTGCGGCAGCGGCACGGTGGTGATCGAGGCCACGCAGATCGCGCTCGGTGTGGCGCCCGGCCTGCAGCGCCGCTTTGCGTTTGAGAAGCTGCTGCCCTACCAGCCGCATGTGTGGAACGGGCTCAAGGACGAGGCCGCGCGCGCGCGCCGCGACTGGCCGGCTGGCCACGCGCCGATCGTCTTTGGCAGCGATGTGGCGTTTCGCATGGTCGACTTTGCCCAGCGCAACGCCGAGCGCGCCGGAGTGGCCTTTGCCATGGAGCTGCGCGGCGGCGACGCGTTGCAGCGCCAGCCGCCCACACCGCGCCCGGGTGTGATGCTGCTCAACCCGCCGTATGGCGAGCGCATCGCCGCCGCCGGTGTGGCCGGCCAGCGCGCCGCCGACCGGGCACCGCGCGCGCCGCGCACCTTCAGCGTCGGCGCCTCCGCCGCGCCGGCACCCGCCGCTGGCCTAGGCCGCGAGTCGGCCCAGGTGGGCGGTGTGGACAGCGACAACGCCCAGTTTTTTGAACAGCTCGCCGCCCACTGGAAAACCCACTACGCTGGCTGGACCGCTTGGCTGCTCACGCCCGACCAAGGTCTGCCTGGCCAGATGCGCTTCAAGCCCAGCCGCCGGGTACCGATGTGGAACGGCCCGATCGAATGCCGGCTGTTTCGCTTCGACCTGACCGCGCGCCGCCAGGAACCCAGCGCGTGAACACCCCCGCCGACGCCACCGCTGTGGTGATCGACACCAATGTGGCGCTGGATCTGCTGGTGTTCGACGACCCGGCGGCCCAGCCGCTGCGCCAAGCCCTGGCCGAGCGCCAGCTGCGCTGGCTGACCACACAGCCGATGCTGGACGAGGCCCGGCGGGTGCTGGACTATCCGCTCATTGCCCGGCGGCGCGAGGCCAGCGGCCTGTCGGTTGAGGCGGTGATGGCGCGTTGGATGTCGATGGCTGATGGGGTGCCCGAGGCGCCCAAAGCGCCTTACACCTGCAAGGACGGCGACGACCAGAAGTTTGTGGACTTGGCGGTGCAGCACCGCGCTTGGCTGTTGAGCAAAGACGCGGCCGTGCTGTGTATGGCCAAGCGGCTGGCGCGCCTGGGCGCGGTGGTGCTGCGCCAATGGCCCGATCAGGCCAGCACAAACGTATCGGCCCTGGCCCGGCTCCAGTAGTGGAACACCAGATGCTGGCTGGCGGCATCTTCGAGCAAAGCGCCTGGCGCCACGGTGGGCAGCAACTCTTCGAGCAAGCGCACTTCGTTGTCCCTGACCCGCCGCACGATGTGCTGGGCGGTGATCTGGTTGGGGTGTTTCAGCCCGGCCGCCTGCACCAGTTCTTTGAGCGCCTTGAGGGTGTTTTGGTGGAAGTTGGTGACCCGCACGGTTTTGTCGGGCACCACCAGGGCGCGCTGGCGCACCGGGTCTTGGGTGGTGACACCGGTGGGGCAGTGGCCGGTGTGGCAGGCCTGGCCTTGTATGCAGCCCAGCGCAAACATAAAGCCACGCGCGCTGTTGCACCAGTCGGCACCCAGCGCCATGGCGCGCGCCATGTCAAAGGCGCTGATGATCTTGCCCGAGGCGCCGATCCGGATCACGCTGCGCAGGTTCACCCCGACCAGGGTGTTGTGCACCAGTCGCAGGCCTTCCTGCAGCGGTGAACCCACATGGTCGGTGAATTCCAGCGGTGCGGCGCCGGTGCCGCCTTCCGAGCCGTCGACCACAATGAAGTCGGGCGCAATGCCGGTCTCCAGCATGGCTTTGACGATGCCAAACCACTCCCACGGGTGGCCAATACAGAGCTTAAAACCCACCGGTTTGCCGCCCGAGAGCTGGCGCAGGCGCTCAATGAAATGCATCAGCTCCAGTGGCGTAGAAAACGCGCTGTGTGCCGCCGGGGACACACAGTCCACCCCCACTGGCACACCGCGCGCCTCGGCGATTTCGGGTGTCACCTTGGGGCCAGGCAGCACCCCGCCATGGCCGGGTTTGGCGCCCTGGCTGAGCTTGATCTCGATCATCTTGACCTGTGGATCGCTGGCGGTGGTGGCGAAGCGCTCAGGGTCAAAAGCCCCGGCGTCGTCGCGACAGCCGAAATAGCCTGAGCCGATTTCCCAAATCAGGTCGCCACCATGCATGCGGTGGTACTTGGACACCGAGCCTTCGCCGGTGTCGTGCGCAAAGCCTCCGCGTTTGGCGCCGGCATTGAGCGCCTGCACCGCATTGGCTGAGAGCGAGCCAAAGCTCATGGCCGAGATGTTGAGCACACTGGCCTCATAGGGCTGTAGGCAGGCCGGCCCGCCCACCAGCAGACGAAAGTCGTGGCTGGCCACATGGCTGGGCACCATGGAGTGGTTGATCCACTCGTGCCCGTCGGCCTTCATGTCGAGTTGGCTGCCAAAGGGGCGCTTGTCGGTTTCGCTTTTGGCGCGGGCATAGGCCAGGCTGCGCTGGCTGCGCGAAAACGGCGTGGCCTCGGTGTCGCTTTCCAGAAAATACTGGCGCATTTCCGGCCGAATCTTCTCCAGCATAAAACGCACATTGCCGATGATCGGGTAGTTGCGCCGCACCGCGCTCTTGGTCTGGCGCATGTCGCGCCAGCCGACCCAGCACAAGGCGGCAAAGCCCAGCACCCACCACACGCTGGCGCCGGCCACCAGCCACAGCAGCAGTCCCAACACCGCACCCAGCACACACACGCCCATGGCGGTGTAGCGCACCGGGTACACCGCGTTCAGTCGATCTAGCATGCAAGTCTCCTGTCAAGGTCGCGCCATGATAGGTGCGAAGACAGCGCCTGCACAGTCAGCCAAAAGTGGCAGTGTTCAGCGAGGCGGAGCAGCGTGGCGCAGCACCGCTGAGGCCGTCAGCATGACCGCCAAGGTGCCCACCAGGTCGCCACTGACCATGGTGAACAATTGGGGCATCCAGTCGGCGTCGGGTGCGGTCCAGGCCAGATAGGCGTGGTGCAGCAAGCCGTTGCAGGCCGCGCCCAAAGCCGCGAGCAGCAACAAATGCGAAAAGCGCAAACCCGCCAAATCGGTGGGCCAACGCAGCCAGTCCCGCGCCAGTTTCACCGCCAGCACCGGCCCCAGGGCGCTGAGCGTCGACAGTGCCAGCGCTGATGGCCACGGGGTCTGCATCAGCCAGTTGGTGACCAGCGCCCCCAAGAACAGACCACAGGCGCCGCGCCAGCCCACAATCAGCACCGCCACCAAGCGCAAGGCGGCGGGCAGAAACACCCAGTTGGCCAGTTCGCTGGTCTCCCAGCCCGCGAACAGCCAGCCGTTGAGTTCAAACAGCAGCACCCATAGGGTGGCGACGGCGCCGATCTCCAGAGCGACCGTGCCCGGCTTCATGCGATCAGGCTTGTTGGGCCAGACTCAGGCATTCCCCCAGGCTGGCGAAGTAGGCGTCGGTTTTGGGGGTGGGCAAGACGTGGCGGACCCGGTGGTCTTGTGGGTCGGTCATGAAGGTGATCAGCCCTTTGTCTTCCAGCGTTTTGAGCCGGCGGAAAATGGTCCGCTCCGACGTGTCGGGCAGCAGCCGGGCGACTTCCAGCACCTTGATGCGCCGCCCGGTGTGCCAAGCCGCCGCCAGGGAATTGAGCAGCCGCTCTTCCAAAGAGTCCAGCCCGGGCGCGCTGGGGCCTTGGCGCAGGGCGTCGGCCAAGTGCAGGAATTTGACGTAGGTGAGCGAATGCTGGCTGGCCGGCATGGAGTGGCTTTCGGTTGCAGACGGGGGAAACCATCAAACGTTTGTAATCGTAGCGTCATTTGGCACTTTTTGCAGATACAAGTGCCGATCGCTCAGAGCCGGCGCAGCAAGCCATCTAAGGCGTGGGCGGTGGCGGCCAGGCGGACGGTGCTGCGCTCGCCAGGCAACAGCAGGCGCTCGGTAAACACGCCGTGTGGTGTGGCCCAGCCGAACCACACCGTGCCCACGGGTTTGGCCGCGCTGCCACCGCCTGGCCCGGCCACGCCAGTGACCGACAACGCACACTGGGCGCCGGACTGCGCCACAGCGCCCTCGGCCATGGCCCGCGCCACCGCTTCACTGACCGCGCCGTGGGTCTCGATGAGCGCGGCGTCCACCCCCAGCTCGGCGGTTTTGGCGAGGTTGGAGTAGGTCACCCAGCCGCGCTCGAACCAGTCGCTCGACCCCGCCAACGAGGTGCAAGTCGCTGCCACCAGGCCACCGGTGCAGCTCTCGGCGCTGGCCATGCGCCAGCCGCGACTGCGCAACGCATCGGCCAGCGCCGCACACCCATCGAGCGGTAGATCGTTCATGTCAGCGCCCGGGTGAGGACGGCCAGCACCAGCAGGGTGCACAGCGCGGCTGCCGCGTCGTCGAGCATCACGCCAAAGCCGCCCCGCCAGCCCAAGCCTTTGAAGCGCTGGTCGGCCCAGGCCATGGGGCCCACCTTCACCGCGTCAAACAGACGAAACAGGCCAAACGCCAGCAGCTGCCAGCCCAGCGAGGCCGGCGTGATCAGCCACAGCACCGCCCAGAAGGCGACGATCTCGTCGATCACCATGTGGCTGGAGTCGGGCTGGCCCATGTGGCGGCCGGTGACGGTGCAGGCCCACCAGCCCGCCAGCGCGCCCAGCAGCAAAATGGCCGCCCAGGCGCCTGGGTGGGTGACCCAGTGGTCGATCACGACAAAGGCCAGCCAGGCCCAAAGCGTGCCCACCGTACCGGGCGCCCAGCGGCTGAGCCCGCTGCCCCAGCCCAGGGCCACCACATGGGCCGGGTGGCTGAGCATAAAGCGCGCGCTTGGGCGTTGGGCTGGCGCGGGGCGCAAGGGCGGCGGGCTGGCCAATGGCGGCAGCAGGTCGTGGCGTGCGGGGGCTGGTGTGTCGTGTGTGCTCATGGCGCGAAATGGTCGAAGCCGCGTGCGGCCAGCGGCTGGCGCTGGCCGCCGTTGGCCTGCAGAAACAGGCCGGGCTCGCGGTGGATCTGGCCGATGCGGTGCGCCGCTGTGCCACTGTCTTGCGCGGCGGCCCGCACCGCGTCGCGCAGGCTGGGCGGCGCGCACCACAGCAGCTCGTAATCGTCGCCGCCGTGCAGCACACAGTCGAGCGCATAGGGGGTGGGCAGCGCGCGCAAGGCGTCTGACAAGGGCAGCGCGCTTTCGTGCAGTGTGGCACCCACACCGCTGGCGTGCAGGATATGACCCAGGTCGCCGGCCAGACCGTCGCTCAGATCCAAGGCGGCCAGCGTGCGGCCCGTGCTCAGGCTCAGATGCGCCAACGTCTGCCCCAGCGCGAGCCGGGGCTCGGGCCGCTCCAGCCGAGCCCGCAGCTGGGTGCCGTGTGGTCCCGTCAAGCTGGCGCGGGCCCAGTCTCGATCCCACAGGCCTTCGAGCGCCAGCCGCGCCTCACCCGGTTGACCCGAGACCCACAGGTCGTCGCCCGGCTGGGCGGCGTCGCGCCGCAGCGCAGCGCCCGCAGATACCTCACCAAACACGGTGACGCACAGGTTCAGCGGCCCTCGGGTGGTGTCGCCGCCCACCAAGGGGCAGTGGTGGGCCTGGGCCAGGGCCAGCAGACCGGCCGACAGCTCGCCAAGCCACGCCTCATCGGCTTGCGGCAGGGCCAGGGCCAGGGTAAAGCCCAGCGGGCGGGCGCCCATGGCCGCCAGGTCGCTCAGATTGACTGCCAGCGCCTTGTGGCCCAGGGCGTGGGGCGCCACATCCGGGAAAAAATGGCGCCCTGCCACCAGCATGTCGGTCGACACCGCCAGCACCTTGCCCGGACTGGGCTGCAGCAAGGCGCAGTCGTCGCCAATGCCCAGCCGCACCTGGCTGTCGGGCAGCAGGGCTTGCGCTGGCTGCGCAAAGCAGCGCCGGATCAGATCGAATTCACCCATGGCCATCGCTGGGCGGTGCTTCGGTGGCGGGTTTGCCCAGCGCCAAGGCGTACAGGCGGCGCACACCCGGCCAAGGCAGGGTGATCACCAGCAGCGCGGTGATGGTGATGCTCACCAGCACCACCATGTAGCTGATGTCGCGGATCACTTCGCCGCCGGCGACACCTTGCTGCAGCGGCAGCGACGCCAGCACCGCCGCCGCCAGGCCCTTGGGCACCATGGTGACTGTGATCGCTGCGTCGCGCAGGTCCACGTCGGGGCTGCGGTAGAGCTGCCGCACCACCAGCAGCCGCGCCAAATACACCAGCACCATCATGCCCACGGCCACCAGCACGGTGTCCCATTCGCCAAAGCGGATCGACACACCCAGGTAAATGAAGAAGTAGGTCTTGAGCAAGAACACCGCTTCACGGTAGAAGTTCAGGTCTTCCGGGCTCAGCGGGTCCACATCGTGCTGCAGCTTGAGCCATTTCTTGAGACCAAGGCGTTGCGAATTGCCCAAGGTGATACCCAGGCTCAGTGCCGCAATGGCGCCTGAGTAGCCCAAAAACTCCGTCGCGCCATAGACGATAAACACATAAGCCAGTGTGGACGAGATGGTGTTGGGAAAGCCCCTGATGCGCTCCAACACCAGCAGCCAGCCCACCCCGCCGGCCACGCCAATCACCGCCGCAAACACCATGGCGGCCATGACCGAGCCCACCAAATGCCCGGCGTTGAGTTCGCCCTGGGCGTGCACCTGCAGCAGCGCAAACACGCCCACAATGCACAACACATCGGTCAGCGCCGATTCCAGCACCAGCACGGTGGCCGGTTTTTCGCCGAGGCGCAGCGAATTGACCCTGGGAATCACCACCGCCGACGAGGTGCCGCCCAGCGTCACGCCCAGCAGCAGAGCCGCCAGCAGCGACAAATCAAACACCCAGTGGCCAATGCCGCCCACAATCAGCACGGTCAGCACAAAGGTGCTGATGGTCAAGGCGCCAGTGGAGCCGAGTGAAGCGGTCAGGGTTTTGAGGTCCAGCGCGGTGCCGCCCTCGAACAGAATCACCACCAGTGCGATGGTGGCAATGATCGGGCCGATCTTGCCGAAATCGTCTGGCGTCACCACCCCGGTCAGCGGCCCCAAGACAATACCCAGCAGCACCAGCACCAGCACGTCGGGCACATTGGTGTGCCGAAACTGCAGCGCCAAAAAATGCGCCAGAAATACAGCCAAACCAATAAACATGACAGTAGTCGACATCCGTGCTCCCTCAGTTGTTGTTGCTTGTGGTGTCAGTGCAGCAGCCGGCCCGTGCTGGCGTCGCCGCCCTCGGCCATGAGCGCAAACACGGGGATGTCGGCCTCAAAGCGCTCGCCGTCTTCGGCCACGCAGAAATAGCTGCCGCGCATGCTGCCCAGCGGCGTGCGGATCACCGCGCCGCTGGTGTATTCAAACGCTTGGCCAGGCTTGAGCAAGGGCTGCTGCCCCACCACGCCCAGCCCTTTGACCTCTTCGGTGTGGCCTCGACCGTCCACAATCACCCAATGCCGCGCGATCAGCTGGGCCGGGACGCGGCCCCGGTTGACAATGGTCACGGTGTAGGCAAAGGCGTAGCGCTCGTCTTGTGGCGCGCTGTGTTCGGGCAGGTAGCGGGTCTCAACCACGCATTCAAAGAAGTAGGTGTGCATGGCGTGCATGGTAGCGCGCCCCTGTGTCGCTCGCCGGTCTGGGGGTGGGCCGTGGGGGCGCGGGTGCTGCGACAATTCGGGTTTTGCCTCACCCACCAGCTGCCATGACCTACCGCATCGCCCCTTCCATTTTGTCGGCCGACTTCGCCCGCCTGGGCGAGGAAGTGCGCAACGTGATCGCCGCCGGCGCCGATTGGATTCACTTTGATGTGATGGACAACCATTACGTCCCCAATCTCACCTTCGGCCCGATGGTGTGCCAGGCGCTCAAGCCGCACGCCAAGCAGCCCGACGGCACGCAGGTGCCCATCGACGTGCACCTGATGATCCAGCCGGTGGACGCGCTGGCCGGGGCCTTCATCGACGCGGGCGCCGACTTGGTGAGCTTCCACCCCGACGCCTCCGCCCATGTGCACCGCAGCATCCAGGCCATCAAGGCGCGCGGCTGCAAGGCCGGCCTGAGCTTCAACCCGGCACAGTCGCTGGACGTGCTGGACTGGACCATCGACGACATCGACCTGATCCTCATCATGAGCGTCAACCCCGGTTTCGGCGGCCAGAGCTTTATCGATTCGGCGCTGCGCAAGATCGAGGCGGCGAAGAAGCGCATCGAAGCCAGCGGTAGGGACATTCGCCTGGAGGTGGACGGCGGCATCAAGGCCGACAACATCCGCCGCGTGGCCGATGCGGGCGCCGATACCTTTGTGGCCGGCAGCGCGATCTTCGGCAAGCCAGATTACAAGGCCGTCATCGACAGCATGCGCCTGGCCCTCGCATGAGCTTGGCAGGCATTCAAGCGGTGATCGTCGATCTCGACGGCACCATGGTGGACACCCTGGGCGATTTTGAAGTTGCCCTCAACCGCAGCCTGGCCGAGCTGGGCCTGCCCGGTGTGACACGCGCCCTGGTGGAGCGCACGGTGGGCAAGGGTTCGGAGCACCTGATCCGCGGTGTGCTGGCGCACCAGCTGGCGCTGCCCGAGGTCAAAGGCGCTGGGCAGGCCTGTCCCGCGCTGTCGGTCGATGCCTTGTACGAGCGCGCCTGGGCCGCCTACCAGCGCCACTACTTGGCCATCAACGGCCAGTTCTCCGAGGTCTATCCCGGTGTGCGCGAAGGCCTGCAAGCGCTGCAACAGCGCGGCTTTGCCATGGCCTGCCTCACCAACAAACCGCTGGCCTTTGCGGTCGATCTGCTCCAAGCCAAAGGGCTCGACGACCTGTTTGTGCGGGTGTTTGGTGGCGACAGTTTTGAGCGCAAAAAACCCGATCCGCTGCCACTCATCAAAACCTGCGAGGCGCTGGGTACGGCGCCAGGGCGCACCCTGATGGTCGGCGACAGCAGCAACGACGCGCAAGCCGCCGATGCGGCCGGCTGTCCGGTGGTGCTGGTGACCTACGGCTACAACCACGGTGAGCCGATCCGCGCCACCCCGGCGCGTGCCTGGCTCGACACGCTGGCCGATCTGCCGGCGCTGCTGGTGTGAAGGCGGATCGCGTCATCAGCCTTTGCTACACTGGCCACACCATGTTTGTCGCTCCGACTGTTCCCGCACACGCAGCCTGTCTGCCGGGCCCCTCCCTGTCGGAGGCCCGGGGAGCCTGGCCCTGGCGTCGCCAGGCCTGATCCCTGCCTGGGCGATCGATCCGCCCACCCGTGCCCGACTCCGCTGCGGGCGAGCCTTTGATCCCCGACGCGCCCACCGCCGGTGCGCCATTCGACAGACAGCCCCATGATCACCGAACTCGAATTCAAGAGCCTGGCCAGCCAAGGCTACAACCGCATCCCGCTCATGGCCGAGGCCTTTGCGGACCTGGAAACCCCACTCTCGCTCTACCTCAAGCTCGCCCACGGGCGCGGCGACGGCGCCCACAGTTTTTTGCTGGAGTCCGTGGTGGGCGGCGAGCGTTTCGGTCGTTACAGCTTCATCGGCCTGCCCGCGCGCACCCTGCTGCGGGCCAGCGGCTTTGGGTCTGAGGCCAAGACCGAGGTGGTGCAGGGCGGCGTGGTGGTAGAAACGCACCACGGCAACCCGCTCGATTTCATCGCGGCTTACCAGCAGCGCTTCAAGGTGGCGCTGCGCCCGGGCCTGCCGCGTTTCTGCGGTGGCCTGGCCGGCTACTTCGGCTACGACGCGGTGCGCTACATCGAGAAAAAGCTGGAAAACAGCTGTCCGCCCGACACCCTGGGCACGCCCGACATCCTGCTGTTGCAGTGCGAGGAGTTGGCCGTGATCGACAACCTCTCGGGCAAGCTCTACCTGATCGTCTACGCCGACCCGGCCCAGCCCGAGGCCTACGCCAACGCCAAGAAGCGGCTGCGCGAACTCAAGGAAGCGCTGAAATATTCGGTCGCCGCCCCAGTGGTCAAGCCCAGCCAGAGCCACCCGCCCGAGCGCAACTTCGCCAAGGCCGATTACCTGGCCGCCGTGGACCGGGCCAAAGAGCTGATCGCCGCCGGCGACTTCATGCAGGTGCAGGTGGGCCAGCGCATCAGCAAGCGTTACACCGAGTCGCCGCTGAGCCTGTACCGCGCGCTGCGTTCGCTCAATCCCTCGCCGTACATGTACTACTACCACTTCGGGGATTTCCACGTGGTGGGCGCTTCGCCTGAGATCCTGGTGCGGCAGGAGCGGGTCGAAGAAGGCATGAGCGACGCCGGGTTGCCCCAAGGCGCGAACACCCCGATGGGGGGCAACGACCCAGCGCAGCGGAGCAGCGTGGGGGCCAATAAAGTGATCATCCGGCCCCTGGCCGGCACCCGCCCACGCGGCGCCACGCCCGAGAAAGACAAGGCCACCGAGGCCGAGCTGCTGGCCGACCCCAAGGAACGCGCCGAGCACGTGATGCTGATCGACCTGGCGCGCAACGACATCGGCCGCATCGCGAAGATCGGCAGCGTCAAGGTGACCGAGGCCTTTGTGGTCGAGCGCTACAGCCACGTGATGCACATCGTGAGCAATGTCGAAGGTGTGCTCAACGACGGCATGACGAACATGGATGTGCTCAAGGCCACCTTCCCGGCCGGCACCCTGACCGGCGCGCCCAAGGTGCACGCCATGGAGCTGATCGACCAGTTGGAGCCGGTCAAGCGCGGCATCTACGGCGGCGCCTGCGGCTACCTCAGCTACGCCGGCGACATGGACGTGGCGATTGCCATCCGCACCGCCATCATCAAGGACCAGACTCTGCACGTGCAGGCCGCCGCTGGTGTGGTGGCCGACTCGGTGCCCGAGATGGAATGGCGGGAAACCGAACACAAGGCGCGGGCGCTCTTGCGCGCGGCAGAACTGGTTGAGGAGGGGCTGGAATGACGCCGCACACCACACCCAGCACCATGGCCGAGGTGCGCCAGCGGGTCGACGCATTGGACGACGCCATCGTGCCTCTGTTGGTGGCGCGCAGCCGCTGCATGCACGACGCCGCTCGCATCAAGCGGCACGCACACGAGGTGCGCGACGAGGCCCGCATTGAGACCATTGTGGGCCGTGTCCGCACGCTGGCCGCAGAGCACGGCGGCGACCCCGCGCTGATGGAAGCTCTGTACCGCCAGATGATGGAGCGGTTCATCGCGTATGAAGCGCAGCTGTTTGCCGCCAAAGAGCGCGGCACCGAATCGCCCGCCGAGGTTAGGCCATGAAACTCTTGATGATCGACAACTACGACTCGTTCACCTTCAACATCGTGCAGTACTTCGGTGAATTGGGTGCCGAGGTGACCGTGGTGCGCAACGACGAGATCACCGTCGACGAGATCCAGCGGCGCCTGGACGCCGGGTGGATTGACCGGCTCGTCATTTCGCCAGGCCCCTGCTCGCCGGCCGAAGCCGGTGTGTCGGTCGCCGCGATCCAGCACTTCGCCGGCAAACTGCCCATCCTGGGCGTGTGCCTGGGCCACCAGAGCATTGGCGCGGCTTTTGGCGGTCACATTGTCCGGGCGCAGGAACTGATGCACGGCAAGACCAGTGTCATCACCACCACGCAAGAGGGCGTGTTCGCCGATTTGCCCGCGCAGTTCACGGTCAACCGCTACCACTCGCTGGCGATTGAGCGCGCGAGCTGCCCGGACTGCCTCACCGTGACCGCCTGGACCGACGACGGCGAGATCATGGGGGTGAAGCACAAGACCTTGGCCATCGAAGGCGTGCAGTTCCACCCCGAAAGCATCCTGACCGAGCACGGCCACGCGATGCTGAAGAATTTTTTGCGGTCGCACTGAGGCGCAGGCTAAGCGCCGGCCGCGCCGCGCGCGTCTTAGCGCTTACCCTAAATTGACAGCGCGGGCGGGCTTCTGCAAAATCTGAAAGCGCTTTCATAACGGCCGTTGCCCCTGTGTGCGACGGCCGCTGTGGGCTTGTGCCGCCAGCCGGTGCACACCGGTGCGTGTGCGTCGGGTGCGCCGAACCAGCGGCCCGATCCGTCGTGGCGCGATCCACCCCCATCTCTCTTGGAGACAGACAGCATGACTTCAGACCCGCAACGCCCTGTTTGGACGCTGGTGTGGGCCGACGAATTCGACGGCGATGCCGTGGACCGCAGCAAATGGGACTTTGACCTTGGCAATGGATTTTTTGACTACAGAAACCACGTCTGGGTGCCGGGCTGGGGCAATGAGGAGCTGCAGTACTACACCGCCGATCCGGAAAACGTGGTGGTGGCCGACAGCTGTGTGCACATCCGCGCCGTGCGTGCGCCCATGCATGGCTGTGGCTACACCTCGGCGCGTTTAAAAACCAAGAAGCGCGACGGCACGGTGTTGTTTGCCAAGCGCTATGGCCGTGTCGAAATCCGGGCGCGTGTGCCCTGGGGCAAGGGTTTGTGGCCGGCGCTGTGGATGCTGCCGGTGGACGATCGCTATGGGGGCTGGGCCGCCAGCGGCGAGATCGACTTGATGGAGATTGCGGGCGAGCGGCCGCACGAGGTGCTCAACTCGATCCATTTTGGGTCGAGCGCCCCCCACCGTTCGCTGATCACCACCACATACGCCCTGCCGGACGAGCGTTTGGTGTCGGATTGGCACACCTATGCGGTGGAATGGGAGCCAGGCGAAATCCGCTTTTTTGTCGACGCGGTGCAGACCTGCAGCTACCGCCACTGGTGGAGTTGTTCCCAAGTGGCCGACGGCCAAGGGGTGCAAGCGGCCAGTGAGGCCGACCTCAACCCCTGGCCAGCGCCATTTGATCAACCGTTTTACCTGCTCATGAACGTGGCGGTGGGGGGCAACTTCCCGGGCTTGCCCGATGCCCAGACCCGCTTCCCCGCCGAGCTGGTGGTCGACTATGTGCGGGCGTACGACAAGGTTGGCGGCTACGGCGAGCCGACGCCGCGAGGACCCGGCGTCATGCCGTGGGAACCCGACCATGTGTCCGAGCGCCACAACTGAGCGCAGCGCCAAACACCCTCAGCAGGAGACCATGTCATGACGAACACAGTGCCGGGCACCGATGTGCGCCCCGCGGGCCACACCGGCTCGCAAGCCTGGGTGCCCGCCTTCGCCGCTGGCGGCGCCCACCCGTCGGGTGTTGCAGGCGCCCCTGGCGCCCTGCCTTTCACACCGGGTGCGGGCGCAGCAGCACCACCCGAACCGCCGCTGGCCCCGGCCGAGCGCACACGGCTGGACGCGGTGTTTCGATCCACTCTTGAACAAGGCATTCACGGTGTGTGCTTTAGCCCCTATCTGGACGGGCAGCAGCCGGGTTCGCAGATCGGCGCCGAGCAAATCCGCGAGCGGCTGGCCATCGTGCGCCCCCACACCCGCTGGGTGCGGACGTTTTCCTGCACCGACGGCCACGAGCAGACGCCGGGCTTGGCGCACGCCATGGGGCTCAAGACCCTGGTGGGGGCGTGGCTGGGCACCGACCGCGACATCAACGCCCGGGAGATCGACGGCGTGATCGCTGTTGCCAAGGCCGGCCACGCCGATGTGGTGGCGGTCGGCAACGAGGTGCTGTTGCGCGAAGACCTGAGCGAAGACGAGCTGCTAGCCTGTATACAGCGCGTCAAAGACGCGTTGCCCGGCGTGCCGGTGGGGTATGTCGACGCCTACTTCTTGTTTGAAAAGCACCCGCGCATCACCGCCGCGTGCGACGTGATCATGACCAACTGCTACCCCTTCTGGGAAGGCTGCCCACGCGAGCACGCTGTGCCTTATATGCAGTCCATGCTGGCGCGGGTGCGCGCGGTGGCGCCGGGCAAGCGGGTCGTCATCAGCGAGACCGGCTGGCCCGATCAAGGCAGCGCCTTCCAGGGCGCGCTGCCCGGCACCGAGTCCGCCATGCGCTACTTTGTCGACACCGCCGCCTGGGCGCAGGCCGAAGGCATTGAGTGGTTTCACTTTGCCGCTTTTGACGAGGGCTGGAAAGTCGGCGCGGAAGGCGACGTGGGTGCGTTCTGGGGCCTGTGGGACCAGCACGGTCAGCCCAAATTTGTTTCTTTTTGACTCCATCTGCAAGTGACCATGCGTATCACACTTCCTCTTGGCAACGCCATTTGTTATTCCGGCTACCGCGAGGGCCAAAGCCCCGACGCGCGAACCTATCCGAGCGTCGAGCAGATCCGCCAAGACCTGCACCTCTTGGCTCAGCACTGGCAGCTGCTGCGCCTCTACGATTGCAGCCCCCACGCCGAGCGTGTGCTGCAGGTCATTCGCGAAGACCGCTTGCCCTTGCGGGTGATGCTGGGCGCCTACCTGGGCGCTGAAACCAACAACCCGGGCTGCCCTTGGGGCGGTTGCTACCCGGACGAACAACTGGAGCACAACAGGCGCGAGAACCGCGCCGAGTTGGAGCGCTTGGTGCGCCTGGCCAACCGCCACGCCGACACCGTGTTCAGCGTGGCTGTGGGCAACGAAGCGACCGTGGACTGGACCGACCACCTGGTGCCGGTGGAGCAGATGATCGAGCACGTGCGCTGGGTCAAAGCGCGCTTGAGCCAGCCGGTGACCTTTTGTGAAAACTATGTGCCCTGGCACGACAAGCTCAAGCCACTGGGGGCCGAGCTGGATTTCATCTCGGTGCACACCTACCCAGTGTGGGAGTACAAACCCATTCACGAGGCGCTGGCCTACACCCAACAGAATGTCGCTGGGGTGGCCAGTGTGTATCCCGACAAGCCAGTGGTGATCACCGAAGCCGGGTGGTGCACCCAGAGCAATGGGCGCGGCATGCACGCCGAGCACGCGGTGGAAGACGTGCAGGCGATTTACTACCGCGACTTGATGGCGTGGACCGCCGCCGCAGGCGTGTTGTGCTTTGTGTTTGAAGCTTTTGACGAACCCTGGAAAGGCTCGCCGGACACGATGGAGCCCGAGAAACATTGGGGCTTGTTTACCGTCGACCGCCGCCCCAAGCGCGTGATGCAAGAGCTGTACGCCCACTGGACATGCACCCAAGACCCCCGAGAGCCGGCTCTGGCGGGTGCACCCGACTGATCCCCACCGGCATCGCAGAACCACACACGGAGACACGCCCACCATGACCCGCAGCGCCACCGATCCATCGAGCCCGAGCACCCCGCCCGCCACGGCACGCCACCGGGTACCGTTTCGCCACAAAGTGGCATTTGGTGTGGGCATGTTGGCCAACCAAATGTTTCCCGCCGCCTTGGGTATTTTTATGGTGGTGCTGGTCCAAGACCTGGGCTTCCCGGGCTGGATGTGGGGCATCTTGTTCTTTCTGCCCCGGGTCTTCGATTCGGTGACCGACCCGATCATGGGGTTTATCTCCGACAACACCCGCTCGCGCTGGGGGCGGCGCCATTTGTATGTGTTCATCGGCGCCATCGTCATGGGCATCAGCTTTGTGGCCATGTGGCAGCTCGAGCGCGAGAGCGGCATCACCTACAACTTCTTCTACTTCTTGGCGTGGAGCTTTGTCTTCTACGCTGGCCTGACGCTCTTCAGCATTCCCTATGTGGCCATGGGCTACGAGATGAGCGACGACTTCCATGAGCGCACCAGCATCATGGCGGTGGCGCAGTGGATTGGCCAATGGGCCTGGGTGATCGCGCCCTGGTTCTGGGTGGTGATGTACGACCCGAACTGGTTCCCCAACGCCGACACCGCGACCCGCACGCTGGCGGTGTGGGTGGGTGTGGTGTGCATGTGCCTGGCCATGGTGCCGGCCTTGTTTCTGCCCATTCGCTCCACGGTCAACGACACCCACCTGGTGCCACTGACCTGGGCCAATTTGGGTGGCGGCATGCGCGAAATCCTGGCTGGCTTCAAAGAAGCTTTTGGCTCGGCGCCGTTTCGCAAGCTGTGTTTCTCCACCTTTCTGATCTTCAATGCCTTCAACACGGTGGCGGCGTTTTCTTTCTTCATCGTGGTGTACCACCTGTTCAATGGCAGCACGTCGGCGGCTTGGATCTGGCCCACGCTGTTTGGCAGCGTCGGCGCGCTGATCACCACCTTTGTGGTCATTCCCACGGTGGCGTGGATGTCCACCAAGATGGGCAAGAAGAACGCCTTTATGTTGTCGCAAGGCATCTCCATCATCGGCTACGTGCTGCTGTGGTTCTTGATGGTGCCGGGCAAGCCGTGGATGTTCATGTTCGCGCTGCCCTTCTTCAGCTTTGGCATTGGTGGCTTGTTCACGCTGATGATGTCGATGACCGCCGATGTGTGTGACCTCGACGAGCTGGCCACCGGCAAACGGCGCGAGGGCATTTTTGGCGCCATTTACTGGTGGATGGTGAAGTTTGGCTTTGCGATCGCGGGCTTGCTCAGCGGCGCCATCATGTCGTTTGTGGCCTTCACGCCCGGAGCGGCGGCACAGCCCGACGGCGCGGTCGATGGCCTGCGCTTGTTCTATTCGGGTGTGCCCATCGTGGGCACCTTGTTGGCGATGTGGATCATGCGCTCCTACGATTTGGACGAACGGCGCGCCACCGAGGTGCAGGCCGAACTGGAGCGGCGCAAGCAGCGCGCGCAACACGCCGGGCGTGGCTCGGCCGTGCGGCCCTGGCTGGCCGACCATGGCCTGTTGCAGCCGGGCGCCGAGCCCTCGGCCTTGGCCCATGTGTCGGAGTCGGCGGTGCATGCCCAGTACGCCGAGCAGATGCAGCGCGGCATGTATGGCTTGTGCTTCAGCGCCTACACCACTGGACAGCGCGCGGGCGACCTGCTCACCGAAGCCCAGGTGCGCCGCCGGCTGGAGCGGATTGCGCCCCACACCCGCTGGGTGCGCTCGTTTGCCTGCACCGAGGGGCACGAGTGGATTCCCCGCGTGGCGCGCGAGCAGGGGTTGAAGACCATGGTGGGCGCATGGATCGGCACCGACCTCGCACGCAACGAACGCGAGATCGCGGCCCTGATTGCGCTGGCGCAACAGGGGCTGGTGGATACCGCCGTGGTGGGCAACGAGGTGCTGCTGCGCGGCGAGTTGCCTGAGGCCGATCTGCTGGCTTATGTGGCGCGTGTCAAAGCCGCTGTGCCCGAGGGCGTGGCGGTGGGTTGTGTGGACGCCTATTTCCAATTCCTGGAGCGACCCGCGCTGACCGCCGCCTGCGACCTGGTGCTGGCCAATTGTTATCCCTTCTGGGAGGGCGCGCACATCGACGAGGCGGCCCAGTATCTGCGCCGCATGCACGGCCTGCTGAAAGCCGCCAGTGGCGACAAACCGGTGCTCATCACCGAAACCGGTTGGCCGTGGAGTGGGCAATCGGTGGCCGCCGCCCAACCGTCGGCGCACCACGCGATGCGCTATTTCATCGATGTGCAGCAGTGGGGTCGCCGCGAGGGGGTGAAGTTGTTCTATTTCTCGTCCTTCGACGAACCCTGGAAGCTGGGGCAGGAAGGTGCGGTGGGCGCCCAGTGGGGGCTTTGGGACAAGGACGAACAGCCCAAGCACAGGCCGCCAGTGGCCTAAGGCGGGGCAGGCCAGGGTGTGTGATCACCCCGGCTGTCTCAGCGGGGCCCTGGGGCCCGCGTCACATCACCCCGACTTGTCGGACGAGTGTTCAGCGCTGATACACCCGCACATAGTCCACTTCCATCTGGTCGGCGGTGAATGTGGAGGGCACCGATCCACCCAGCGAGCCGCCCATGGCGATGTTGAGAATCAGGTACTGCGGTTGGTCGAACGGCCAGCGCGTTCGGTCGCCATTGCCAGGGTTGTCGAACACCGAAAAGATCTGGTCGTTCACCCCGATCTGGATGCGTTGTGGTGTCCAAGTGACTTGGTAGTTGTGAAAAGCGGTGCACGCGTCGGTCAAGCGGGTGCTGGCACCGCGCCCCACGCCCAGGCTGCCATTGAAGTAGTTGTACGCGCGGGTGTGCACCGTGCCCAAGACTTGGGTTTTGTCCCAGCCGGTCTGCTCCATCAGGTCGATCTCGCCGTCGTCTGGCCAGCGCCCGCCGGAGCCCAGCATCCAGATGGCGGGCCAGGTGCCTGGGCTGCAGGGCAGCTTGGCCCTCACCTCCATGAAGCCATAGGTCCATGCGGCTTTGCCACGTGTCACCAAACGGGCCGAGGTGAACGCTTGGCCGCCGTCGTCCGGGACGCCGCTCATGCGCTCTCTGCGCGCGGTGATGATGAGGCGGCCGTTCTCGACCCGGGCGTTCTGCGCACGGTCGCGGGCGTAGTACTGCAGCTCGTTGTTGTACCAGCCCAGGCGGTTGCGCTCGGTGTCGTAGTCCCATTTGCTGGCGTCGGGCAAACCGGGCAGGTTGAACTCGTCGGCCCACACCAGCGTCCAGCCCGGCGCGCGCGTGTCATAGGCTTGTGACAACTGGGTGGCCAGTGCATTGGTCTGACCCGCCACGTCGCTGGCCCGACCGGCCGCTACCGACACGGTGATGGTGCCGCTGCTGCGCTCAGGCGGTGTGACCACCAGCGCGTAGCGAGTGGCGTCTATCTGTCGCCACTCGCCGGGCGTGCCGCCGGTGACAAGCACATCGTCCAACGTGAAGCTGCTGCCCACATCGCGCGACCAGTGAAAAACAAAGCTCACCGGTGCGTTGGCGGTGGTGCCCACCGCGCTGCTGCTCACGCTGAGGGACAAAGCGGTGGATGACGCCGCAGGGGTGTCTGAGCCACCACCGCCGCCACCGCCACAGCCCCACACCGAGGCGAGTGCGGCCACCAGCACACCGCGCGACAACAGATTCACAGACAACACAACAAGCCTTTCAGCGCCGCAGCCCGGGGCTTGGCGCATTGCATGGACATCGAGCGCCCGTGGGCGCCAGCCTCAGGCCGAGGCCACAAAAGTCGAGATGGAGCGTGGCGGGATGTCCACCGCCCAGCCTTGCCCGTCGATCACCAGCTGCATGGCCACGCTATGGTCGTGGCGGTTGGTGGCGACCACCACCGTATCGCCATCGGCGTGGGCAAAAGCGGTGGCCTCGATCTCGCTGCGCGGCGATGCGCACAGCACCCGCTGCGCACCCGGATGCACAAAGCGCGCGAAGTGGCCCAGCACCGCATAGGCGCTTTGGTGCATCAATTGCCCGCTGTGGCGGTCGGCCAGAATCGGCGCGCTGCAGAAGTTGCCCACATGGTTGGGACCACCCTGTTCGTTGAGTAACAGGTTCCAGTCGATCCAGCCCACCGTCCAGCGGTTGATGTCGTTGATGATGGAGCGGGCATAACGCTCGCCCACTTCCCAAGAGCCAATGTGCGGGCCGCCTTCTTGGCAGCCCTCGGTGAAGAGCAGGGCCTTGTCTGGCCAGGCGTCGTGCACCAGCTGCACATGGTCAAAGCAGTCGTGGCCGTACCAGTGAAACCCGGTGCCCCAGACGTAGCGGGCCGCCTCGGGATCGCGGTACATGACGCTGGCGCGTTCCACCATCAGGTCGCGGTTGTGGTCCCAAATCACGATCTTCACATGCCCCAAGCCCGCTTGGTGCAAGGCGGGGCCCAAGTGGTCGCGCACAAAGTCTCGTTCCTCTTCGGCGCTGTAGATGCACGAATCCCAGCGTTGGTGCGCCATCGGTTCGTTTTGTACCGACACCGCCCACACCGGCACACCCTCGGCCTCATAGGCTTGGATGAAGCGCACATAACACTGTGCCCAGGCGGCTCGGCACTCGGGCTTGAGCGCGCCGCCGTGGTTCATCTCGCCGTTGGTCTTCATCCAGGCGGGCGGGCTCCAGGGCGACACCAGCAAACGCACCGGCCGACCCGCCACCGCCAGTGCGGCCTTGATGAAGGGCAGCAGCGCCTGGCGGTCGCGGTCGATGTTGAAGCTCTGCAGCGCATGGTCGCCCGCTTGTTCCACATGGGCGTAATTGCCCAGCGCGAAGTCGCAGGAATTCATGTGCACCCGACCCAGGGTGTAGCCGTGCCCGTGCACCGGGTCAAAGCAGTCGCTCAAGAACCGCGCCTGGGCCTCGGCCGGCAAGGCTTGCCAAGTGACGGCCGCCGCTTCGGTGAAAGCACCGCCAAACCCTTCCATGGTTTGAAAGCGCCGCGAGGTGTCCACCCACAGCGCAGGCGCGTGGTGGCCGTTGCTGGCGCTGTGGGCGTGGTCCAGTGCCTGCGGTGCCGGCTGCTCGGCCAGCCTGGCACCGCTGTGGCGGTCACTGAGCATCCACCGGATACCCACGTTGCTCACTGCGCCTGGGTCCAGCGGATGTTGTCGAGCAGGATCGGCGGCAAGCCCGTGGTGCCGGCGGCCTTGCCGTTGTCGGCAAAGATATCGGAGATCACAAACTTGTTGAACACCACATTGAGCTCCAGCTTCGGGTTGGCGGCCACAAAGGCCGACACCGGCACCGTGACCTCACACCAGGCGTTGGTGTTGCAATAGCCGAACTGGCCGTTTTGCAGCGTCACAGACGCCGATTGGCCGACGCGGTCCTGGTCGTCGCTGCTGATGCCGACGCGGAGAGCGCCCGGGTAGCCATTGGTCTTGACCCAGAAGCGCAAAGCACCGTTGGCGAACTGTCCCAAATGGGTGGTGGTGCGTGGCGCTGACCCGTCGGCCTCGTAGCCCGGCGAGCTGATCACAAAGCCCCAGCCGTAGTTGGCCGGTGTGGGCGCGATCCGCAAGCTCCGGCTGCCTTCTTTTTGGTCGGCACTGTGGTCAAAGGCAAAGCCGGCGGTGTTGCCGTCAAACGCGTCGCCGCGCAGCCCGGTGGCGATGTTGTCGGTATAAATGTCGTACGTGGCGCTGGTCACCGCTGCGCCCGGCACCGGTGCGGTCCATTTTTGCGCCACGTTGTCGCCCGCTGGCAAGGCTTCACAGCCCGACGCAAAGCCCGTGGGGCATGCGCCGCCACCGTGCAAGACAAACCGCGCCTGTCGATCCTTGTTGAACAGGCCCCAGCCGTCGTCGCCTTGCTTCCACTGTTCGTCAAACGCCTGGAAGTAGAAGACGGCCTGCGGGCCGTTGCCCGCGCGTCCTTGGGTCACCCAGGTTTGCAGCCGGTCGAAATACATTTTTTGGTTCACACGGCCGGCGCGCAGGTTCAGATTCGGGCCGCCGGCCGTGTCCACGGCGGTCCAGCCGGTTTCGCCAATCACCATGGGCAAGCTGGCCAGACCCGAGCGGTCCAAATACGCGCGGGCCAGGCCAAACTGGCGCTGCGCTTCTGTGATGGCGGCGTCCATCATGGCGTCGGCTCGCTGCGCCTCGGGCACATCGCCCCGCTTCCATTCCCACAAGCCGGGGCTGTAGTGGGTATCGAGCAGCGGATAGGTGTGCACAGCGGCGAAGTCCACCACCTTCAGCACACTGGCCGGCGCGTCGGCCCAGAACGCCCAGTTGTCGTTGGTGGTCACCGGCTGCGGCACCGCATCGCGCACCTGGCGGATGTATTGCGCCATCGTGTCCGGGTCGATGGCCTGTGTCGACCAGGTCACCATGGTTTCGTTGCCCACGCTGACCGCGCCGACAAGATTGCTGTATTGGTTGGCCAAGCGAATGGTCGCTGCCAACTCCGCTTGGTTGGCCGCTTCCAGTGCGGCGTTGTACACCGGCCGGCCGGCCAAGTCCTTGGGTGCCGGGTTGTTCACATAAGCGCCCAGCTGCACTTTCAGGTTCAGGCCTTCTTCGCGGATCACGCTCAGCACCAGATCGCCAAAGATATTGCTGCTGAACAAGCGAATCACACCAAAGCCGGCCGCTTCAATCAGGCGCAGGTCTTGCAACACTTCGGCGCGGGTGATGACCTCCGCGCCCAGTTCATTGGAATTGGTGGCCTCGCGGTAGGGTGAGTAGTTCAGCGCCTTGCGGGTGGTGAAGTCGGCTGGAAGCGTGCGCGTGTTGAGGGTGATCACGCCCTCTGGCGTGGTGCCGCCGCCACCGCAGCCTGCCAAGGACACGAGCAACACGGCCGCAGAGGCTGCGACAACCGAACGGCGACCGAGCCATTGGGCGGAGTGGAACCAATTGAGCATCACGTTGTACCTCGGTTTCAGAAGTTGTAGACCGCGCCCACCGTGATCCAATTGCCTTGCTTGGTCACACGGGAGTCGACGTTGGAGAAAGCGCTGTGGCTGGGCATGGACAGCGGGGCCAGCCCTTTGCGGTCGTAAAGCACCGCGTTGAGCGATCCATACACCCGCCAGCCATTGCGAAAGTCGTAGCTGGTGCCCACGCTGCCAAACCACGCCGAGTTGCTTTGTCCACGCTCCACCGGATTAGAGGTTTTGGCTTTGCCCAAGTGGGTGACCCCCACATGGCTGGTCCAAGGGCCGTCGAAGCGGCGCAAGCCCAGCATCACGTCGGTGCTGCGGGCCGAGTAGCCGGGATTGGGCACACCATTGGCGTCAAAGCCGCCCCAGTTCACGTTCCACATGGCGTTCCACTCATTGCCGCCGGTGTTGACCGCGTACGCGCCGCTCCAGCGGTTCAAGCGCACACCGCCAGACACCTCGTACTTGGGATTGAGCCGGTACTTGCCCAGCAGCAGCACCGTGCTTTGGCTCGATGAGCCCAGCTTGGGGTCGTCCGCTGCAGACGGCGTGAGTGATGTGAAGGGGCCCTTGGTGAAGGCGGAGGGGCGCCCGTTTTTGCTGTCCTGAATCATCATGTCCAGACGCAAATCGCCGCTGCCGTAGTGCACCCAGTACTCCATCAGGCGCGGCTTGTGGGTTTTGAAGTCGGTGTTGCCTTGGTCCCAGGTCACTTCAAACACCATGTCGCCACCCGCCAAGTCCATCACCGGCGAGGTGTAGCGCAGCGCCTTGGTCGCCAAGCCGTAGCCAGCGCCGCTGTCGCTGAACGCGGGCGACATGCCGACATCGGTGCCGTAGGGGAAATCCGCAAAACCCCAGGTGCGCAGCACAAAAGCGCCGGCCTGCACCGCGCCGTAGTCCTCGTGTTTGAGCGTGACACTGCGATCAAACCAGACACCAGGAAAATCCTTCTTGCCATCGCGCCAGCGCTGGCTGATGGCGCCGTTGAGCTTAAAGCCCTGGCCCAGATCAAAGTTGGCGTTGAGTGTGGGCTGAAATTGCCAGCCGTCGAATTTCTGGGTGTCGTAGCGCTTGCCCAGCGCCAGATCGTCTGCCCATTCGCGGTGCCGGTCTTCATTGGGCCGCAGCTGGCAGTTCTCGCACACATTGCTGCCAAGCCCCACCTCTGCTTTGGCAAAGCCGGTCAGGCTGAAGGGGCCGAACTCGACCGCTTGGCTGGCGCCCGCCATCGACAGCGCAACCGACAGCACGGCGGCGCTGCGAATCGGTCCGAACCAGTTGGCCGATGCGCCATGGGTGGGGGCGGAGCTCACGAAACGAAAAGGGACGTGGGACATGGGCGTCTCTCAAAGGGGTTTTTGTGCGTGTCGCGCCTTCGCTGGCCTGTCGTTGCCGTCACGGAAATACAAAAACGGCTCAGCCAGAATGAAAGCGCTTTCAAAGCATACTGGCTCAGCGGTGCTGGCGTCAACGTGTTTCGCTCGGGGTTTACCCGCTGCTGGGGATGTCCCGATGCGGGAAAACCTGTAGCCCATTTGAAAGCGCTTTCATTGACAATGTGCTTCTGTCCCGTTTGATCCTTCGGAGCCACTATGCCCTTGTCACTCGCTCGCCGCGCCCTGCTTGTACTGGCCGGCATGGCCTTGTCCCTACCGTCTATCGGGCAGACCGTGCAGGTGGGCGAAGGCGCGTATTTTCTGGCGCCCAAAGGCGGTGACAAGCCCATGCCGCCGGCGCCACACCGCACGCCCGAGCTGCTCAAGCGCGCCGCGCCGACCAACCAGTGGTATTCGACACTGGCGTTCGCCGACAAGCCCGAAGCCATCTTTGTGCAGCCCATTACGGTCAAGACCACCCCGGCGGGGCTGGAATTTGCCTTGCCGACCAAAGAGGTGGTCCCCACGTGGCGGCGCGATGTGGAAATTCGCTACCCACACAAAGAGCCCTTGGTGATCTCGCCGGTCGCTTTTGAGCCGGGTGCGGCGCGCTTGGCCAAAGCCGACGACTGGTCGATCGGCATTTCCATGGCGCGCGGCGCCGACGACATGCAGGTGGTGGTTGCCCGTGGCAACCCATACGCGTCGATCCAGCTCAGCCGAGGTGATGCGCGCGTGCGCTTGCCGGCCGAAGGTCAGCGTCTGCACGAGGGCGGCGATGCGCGCGTGTTGGCGCTGCGGGTGGGCAGCAAGGTATACGCGCTGTTCGCGCCCACTGGCGCCACCTGGGACAAGGTCGGCGCCACCGAATGGATCGCCCGCATGCCAGTGGGCAAGGGCTATTTGTCGGTGGCCGCGCTGCCGGATGAGCAGGCCCAGACACTGGCCTTATTCACCCGCCACGCCTACGCCTTTATTGAGCAAACCCGGGTGCAATGGCGCTACGACGAAGCCGCCAGCACGGTGGAAACCACTTTCACGGCAAGCACCAAGACCATGGAGGGCGAGGACCACGGTCCCTTGTTGGGCCTGTATCCGCACCACTGGTTCCAGAACCGTTCGCTTGAAGGCAAGCTCGGACCGGCCTTTGACACGGTTCGCGGTCAGTTGCGACTGCTCCCCGCCCGCGAGTTCCGCACCACCTACACCTACAACGGCTTTGTGCCGTATTGGCCGGGCCTCCAAGACGGCCCCGTGGCGGACACCCTCAAAGACCTCATGTCCCGCGACCTGCGCAACGCACGCCGCGAAATGCTGCAAATCGGCCGCAGCGCCTACTGGCAAGGCCTGGGCCTGCAGCGCACCGTCAAGCTGGCCGATGTGTTGGAGCAGCAAGGCGATCTAGAGGGGCGCGACCGGCTGCTGGATCTCGCCAAAAAACGCGCAGAGGAATGGCTGGGCGGTAAAGAGCGCGAGAACTACCTGCATTTCGATAAGGCCATTGGTTCCATGGCCATGTACCCGGACGAATTCTTCGCTGTCACCGAACTCAACGACCGCCATTTCTGGTACGGCTATTGGATTCGCACCGCCGCCGAAATCGGCTTGCGCGACCCCAGCTGGATCGCCAAAGACCGTTGGGGCGGCATGATCGACCTCTTGGTCACCGACATCGCCAACACCGAGCGCGGACAGGCCAACGCCCCGTTCCTGCGCAACTTCGACCCCTACGAGGGGCACAGCTGGGCCAATGGCATCGGCGTGGGCGAATTCGGTAACAACAACGAATCCTCGTCCGAGGCCATCAACGCTTGGTCGTCCCTGATTCTCTGGGGTGAGATCACCGGCAACAAGGCGCTGCGCGATGTCGGCATCTACCTGCGTAGCACCGAAATCCAAGCCATCAACCACTATTGGTTCAACATCCACGGCCTGGTGTTTGCGCCGGAGTACAAAAACCCCGACGTGAGCTTGGTGTTCGGCGGCCAGTACCAGCACAACACCTGGTGGACCGACGAGCCGCGTCAGATCACCGGCATCAACCTCCTGCCCATCACCAGCGCCCACCTGTATTTGGGCACCGATCCGACCTACGTGAAACGCAACTTGGCGGCGCTGGAAGAGGAAATGAAGACCTACGAGCAGTACGGCAAAAAGCCGCGCAACGCGCCGCCCAAAGACATCTGGCAGGACATCTTCGCCAAGTACATGGCCTTGGCCGATCCTGAGCAAGGGCTCAAGCGCTGGGACCGTTGGGGCTCGGTCAACGCGGGCGACTCCCGCACCCACGCGTTCCACTTCATTTCAAGCCTGCAAGCCATGGGTACACCAGACTTTGGCGTCACCGCCAACACCCCGCTGTATTCGGTGTTCCGCAAGCCCGATGGTCAGCGCACCTACCTGGCGTTCAACGCCGGCCAGCAACCGATTCAGGTGCGCTTCAGCGACGGCACGACGTTGGCGGTTGCGCCACGCACCTTGGCCCAAACGCAGACCAAACCGTGAGGGGGATGCGGCGGCGAAGGCCATCGCCAGCGGCACTTGACCAAGCAAACAGGCATTCGATCTGCTGAAAGCGCTTTCTGTCGGGCCCCACCGCAACTGTCGACGGACCTCACCCAGCGCCATCTCTCTTCTTTCGTTCATTTCACCACCACCTTTCTCAACACCTGGAGACATGCACATGAAAACAAGCACACACCGTCTATCCCTTCTTGGCGTGGCCGTGGCGGCCAGTCTGCAGCTGGCGGCCTGCGGTGGCGGGGGCGCCGGCGCCCCGGACGTCTTTCCACCCACGGTGACCATCACGTCCGGTGCCGTCAACACCGCGAGCGGCCCGGTGACCTTTACCTTCACTTTTAGCGAGGCTGTCGGCACCAGCTTCAGTGCCGATGACTTGATCGTGTCGGGTGGCACCATGGGCGCGCTGACGCGGGTCAGTGACACCCAATACACCCTGGTGGTCACTCCACCCAGCGGCGCCACGGGTGACATCAGCGTGGCTGTGAAAGCGCTGGCTTTCAGCGACGCCGCCG
>CAMBOY010000003.1 GCA_945869245.1 Hydrogenophaga intermedia | reverse complement strand
CGCCACCACCACCGCCTCCACACCCCAACGACTACACAGGCCCACTGCCTTTTGAGGACGCGCCGCTGGTGGCCTCAGCCAGCGTGGCGGGCATGTGCACCGACTTGCGGGAAAAGCAGTTTGTCCGCTCCTACCTCAACGAGGTCTATTTGTGGCCGCAACTGGTGCAGCGGCGCAACCCGGTGAACTACGTCGACGCGCGCAGTTACTTCGATGCCATCGTGGCGCCGACCTCGGTGGACCGGTTCAGCTTCAGCGAGAGCGTCGCCGACGCCAATCAGCGAGAGGCGTCGACGGCGTTCGACGTCGGCATCGATTGGCGCAATGTGGGCACAAGCGCTGCGCCACGCTGGCGTATTGCGCGGGTGGAGCCAGGGTCACCCGCAGCAGCGGCCGGCCTGCAGCGTGGCGACACGCTGGTGTCGCTGGACACCAATTTGTACCGCCCCGCTGCGGTTGCTCCGTTTTTTTACAACTTGGTCTACGTACGCACCGGCCGGCCGGGCTTCACCCCAGTCAACTTGACGCCAAGGATCATCGACGAAGACCCGGTGAGCGCTCACACGAGCTTCACCGTGAATGGCCGTCGGGTGGGGTACGTGGCGTTCGAATCCCATTACGGCGATGCGCAAGACCAGCTCATCAACGCAGCGCTCGAGGCGCAAGCGCTTGGTATCCAAGACCTGGTGGTGGACCTGCGCTACAACTCGGGCGGTTTTTTATACATTGCGGCGTCCTTGGCGTCGATGATCGCGCCGACCGCCCAAGTGCAGCAGCGCCCCGACTTCGTGCGCTTCATTCCCAACGCCCGGCAACTCGCGGCCGCCCCATACACGGCCATCGCCTTCTCACCATCGGTGTGGTACGCCCCCCCAGGCGCCCAGTACGGCTGGCGCACACCCTTGCCTCAGCTCAATCTGAGCCGCTTGTATGTGCTCACCACCGGCGCGACCTGCTCGGCCAGCGAGAGCCTGATCAACGGCTTGAGAGGGGTGGGCGTGCCAGTGCATGTGATCGGCAGCACCACCTGTGGCAAGCCCTATGGCATGGCGCGCGAGGACAACTGCGGCAGCGCGTTTTATCCGGTCGAATTCCGGGGCGAGAACAACTTGGGACAAGCCGACTTCACCAACGGCTTTGCGCCCACCTGCACCGTGGCCGACGACCTAGACAACGCCCGTGGCAACCCCAACGAGGCCATGCTGGCAGCCGCCCTGACCCATATCAGTACTGGGTCGTGCCCCGCCAGCACACAAAGTGTCGAACGCAACGCAGAGACCAAGCAAATGAGCACAGCGCCCAGGAGCGCAGTGTTTACGCCGCCGCAACGCGAACGCCCAGGCTTGGCGCTGATCGCCCCGCGCTGACCCGTGCTGCGGGTGGTTCTGTCAGCGGCGAGTGGCCAAGCGCCGCCGCCGTTTGACGCGCACGCGCAGATGCCACACACCGCTGACCAAGATATAGGCCAGGGTCGAGAACACCACCGAGAAGGTCAAAGCGCCCAGCAGCAGCGGCTTGCCCGCTTTGGCCAACCTGTCTGCCCAGCGTTGCCACCAGGAATCGCTAACGGGCACCAAGGAGGCAACGTCGCTTCCCAACTGACCAACGTCGGCCAAAATGTCGGGCGCTTGATCGTCCGGTGCACTGTCGCCCAGCATCCAGCTGCCCACCTTCCAGGCGCCGTAATAGACAGGCGCAAAGGTGGCTGGCGTGTTGACCAGGGTGCTCACCACCGCCACCGGCACATTGGCGCGCAGCAGCACACACAAGCCGGCAGATATGGGAATCTGCGCCACCGGCGTGATGAATGCAAAAAACACCCCGATGGCGGCGCCCAGCGCCACGCCCCGCCGCGACAAATGCCACAGCCTGGGGTGTAAAAGGGATGGCCCCATCCAGCGCAGCCAACGGTTGCTGGCAACGCTCTCTTTGGTGGGCATCCAACGGCGCAGGCGATCAAACATGGGCGACATTGTGCCTGCTCGCCGCGAACCCCCTTCGGGGTGCTGGGCAAAGCGCCATCGGTGTCTTGTGTCTCACCCACATGGCGATTAGCCCCTGGCCAGAACCGGCGCCAGCATGCGGCCCGTGTGGGTGCCACCGCGCACCACCTCCTCGGGCGGCGCAGCCGCCACCACCCGGCCGCCACCGCCGCCGCCCTCGGGACCCAGATCGATGATCCAGTCGGCCTCGGCCATCACGTCCAGATCGTGTTCGATCACCACCACGCTGTGGCCGCCATCCACCAACCGGTGCAGCACGCGGATGAGTTTTTCCACATCGGCCATGTGCAGGCCCACCGTGGGCTCGTCCAGCACATAAAAGGTGTGTGGCGCTTTCTGGCCCCGGCGGGTGATGTCGTCGCGCACTTTGCTGAGTTCGGTCACCAGCTTGATGCGCTGCGCCTCGCCACCCGAGAGCGTGGGCGAGGGTTGGCCCAGCGTCAGGTAGCCCAGCCCCACGTCTTTGAGCAGTTGCAGCGGGTGGCTGATGGCGGGCATGCTGGCGAAGAACTCGACCGCCTCGTCCACCGCCATCTGCAGCACTTCACCGATGTTTTTGCCTTTCCAGGTGACGGCTTGCGTCTCTGGGTTGAAACGCGCGCCGTGGCAGACCTCGCAGGGCACTTTCACGTCGGGCAAAAAGCTCATTTCGATGGTGCGCATGCCCTGCCCTTCGCACGCCGGGCAGCGGCCTTCGCCGGTGTTGAAACTGAAGCGCCCCGGGCCGTAGCCGCGCGCCTTGGCCTCCAAGGTGTCTGCAAAGAGTTTGCGCACCGTGTCCCAGAAGCCGATGTAGGTCGCAGGGCAGGAGCGCGGGGTTTTGCCGATGGGCGTCTGGTCGACTTCGAGCACCCGGTCCACACTTTCGCTACCCAGGAGGCCGCTGCAGCCCACCCACTGCGGGCGCTCGCCCGCGTCCCAGGCCTGACGGCCAGCGAAGGTGCTGCGGCGCGACACGGCTTCTGCCACATTGGTGAGCAGCACATCGCGTGCCAAGGTCGATTTGCCCGAGCCGCTGACGCCAGTGACCACCACCAGGCGCTGCAGTGGGATGTCGACATGCACCTGCTGCAGGTTGTGCAGGCTGGCGCCTTTGAGGGCGATCCACGGCGCATCGGTCTGCCCGGCTGCGGGTGGCTGGCACACGCGGCGCGGCTGCAGCGGGTGCCGCATGGCGTCGCGCAGATAGCGTCCGGTCAGCGAGTCGGGCGCCGCCATGAGATCCGCTACGGTGCCTTGCGCCACCACCTGCCCACCACGTTTGCCCGCGCTGGGGCCGATATCGATGATGTGGTCGGCGCGGCGGATGGTGTCTTCGTCGTGCTCCACCACCACCAGCGTGTTGCCGCGCTTGCCCAGCTTGTGCAGGGCGTCAAGCAGGATCTGGTTGTCGCGCGCGTGCAGGCCGATGGTGGGTTCGTCCAGCACGTAGCACACGCCCTGCAGATTGCTGCCGAGCTGAGCGGCCAGACGGATGCGCTGCGCCTCGCCGCCAGACAGCGTGGGCGCGCCACGGTCCAGCGTCAGGTAGTTAAGCCCCACTTCCTCCAAAAAGGCCAGTCGGCTTTCGATCTCAGGCAGCAGATCGCGGGCGATATCGGCTTCCCGGCTGGTCAGTGTGTGCGCTGCACCATCAGGGTGTTTCGCCGCCGGGCCGCCCCAAGGCGAAACAGCCCCCTGAGGGGGCAGCGACCCGCGCAGCGGCGGAGCGTGGGAGTACAAATTTTTCACCCACTGCCGCAGCTCGCTCACCGACAGCCGCGCCATATCGGTGATCGCCACCCCTGCGAAGCGCACCGCGCGCGCCTGGGCGTTGAGCCGGGTGCCGGCGCAGGTGGGACACGTGTCGTCGCCCACGTCGTCCACCTCGGGCTCGGCAAAACTTTGTTCGCGACCGCGCTCTTTGTCGTCGCGCACAGAATCGTCGAGCGCCTGGCGCTGTTCGCGTGACAGCTTGACGCCCGTGCCCACACAGTCGGGGCACCAGCCGTGTTTGCTGTTGTACGAGAACAGGCGCGGGTCCAGCTCGGGGTAGCTGGTGCTGCACACCGGGCAGGCGCGGATGGTGGAGTACACCTGCACCGCGCCCAGCGCACGGGTGGACCGCCCTTCGGCCAGCGCAGCGGCCAGGCCATCAAGCGGCGACAAAATGTGCACCACGCCTTTGCCGATTTCCAGCGCTTTGGTCAGAGTCTCGCGCAGCCAGGCTTCGTTGTCGGCGCGCACCACCCCGTCGGCCACCGGCAGCTCGATGGTGTGTTCCTTGAAGCGGTCGATGCGCGGAAAACCGGTGGTCGGCAAAAACTCCCCATCCACCCGCAAATGGCTGTGGCCACGCGGACGCGCCCAGTCGGCGAGTTCGGTGTAGACGCCTTTGCGGTTGATCACCAGCGGCGCCAGCACACCGATGTGCTGGCCCTTGAAGCGTTGCAGCAGGTGGGCGGCGATGCTGTCGGGGCTTTGCGGCTGCACCGCCGCGCCGTCGTGCACACAGTGCTGGGTGCCGAGCTTCACATACAGCAGGCGCAAAAAGTGCCAGACCTCGGTGGTGGTGCCCACGGTCGATTTGCGGCCACCGCGCGAGAGGCGCTGTTCGATCGCCACGGTGGGTGGGATGCCGTAGACGGCGTCGACTTCGGGGCGGCCCGCGGGTTGCACGATGCTGCGGGCGTAGGCGTTGAGGCTTTCCAGGTAGCGGCGTTGGCCTTCGTTGAACAAGATGTCAAACGCCAGTGTCGATTTGCCCGAGCCGCTGACGCCGGAGATGACGTTGAACTGGCCGCGCGGGATGTCGACGCTCAGGTTTTTGAGGTGGTGTTCTTTGGCGTTGACGATTCTGATCGCATTGTTGGTGCTCGTTGCCTTGGTTGTCGCTGCCGAGGCATCGGCGCGGCCGGCACGCCCGGGGTCGTCAGTCGCAGGCTCCGATTCCTCCCCCGGGCGCACCGACCGCGCCGCTGTCTCAGCGAGAGTGGGCGCGCCGGGGGCATCCCCCACACCGGCAGCGAGCGAAGAAACAGCACCCAGACTGCCACGAACGAGGTAAGTTGCCGACACATCCCGCACAACAGACGAGGACTCCGCATCCACCTCACCAAACACCTCGGCGTACCGCCGCAGCGCCAGCGCGGTGTGGCTCGTGGGGTGCAGCCGAACCTGCTCCGGCGGGCCGGCGACCACCAACTCGCCGCCCCGGTCGCCACCCTCGGGGCCGAGGTCGATGAGCCAGTCGGCCGCGCGCATCACATCGAGGTTGTGCTCGATCACGATCAGCGAATGGCCCGCTTCGAGCAGTTTGCGCAGGCTGCGCATCAGCTTGGCGATGTCGTCGAAATGCAGCCCGGTGGTGGGCTCGTCGAAAAGGAACAGCGTGCCTTTTTTGGCCAGCGCCTGCCGGCTGTTGCTCGCGCTCTTGGCCGCTTCGGCCAGAAAACCCGCGAGCTTGAGGCGCTGGGCCTCACCACCACTGAGCGTGGGCACCGGCTGGCCCAAGCGCACATATTCCAGGCCCACATCCACAATCGGCTGCAAGGCACGAACGACATCCCTGTCGTTATGGAACAGATGAGCCGCCTCACTCACTGTCAGCTCCAGCACATCCGCCACATTCAGCTGGCGGCCACCCCGCTCGATGGTGATCTCCAAAATCTCGGGGCGGTAGCGTTTGCCGTCGCAGTCGGGGCAGCGCAGGTACACGTCCGACAAAAACTGCATTTCCACGTGCTCAAAGCCCGAGCCGCCACAGGTGGGGCAACGCCCGTCGCCGCTGTTGAAGCTGAACTTGGCGGCGGTGTAGCCGCGCTGGCGCGACACGGGCGCAGCGGCGAACAAATTGCGGATCGCGTCCCACGCGCCGACATAACTCACCGGGTTGGACCGCGCGGTTTTGCCAATCGGCGACTGGTCCACATAGACCACATCGCTCAGGTGGTCGGCGCCCAGCAGGCGGTCGTGGGCGCCGGGGCTGTCGGTGGGTTTGCCAAAGTGGCGCAGCAGCGCGGGCGCCAGCACGTCTTGCACCAGGGTGGATTTGCCTGAGCCCGACACACCGGTCACCACCACCAAACGCTGCAGCGGAAACTCAACCTGCAGGTCTTTCAAGTTGTGCTCGCGCGCGCCCTCCAAGATCAAGCGTGGCGTGCTCTCGGTCACCATGCGCTTGAAGCCCATGCCAATGCGTTTGCGCGCACCCAGGTAGGCACCGGTCAAGGTGTCGGCGTGGCGCGCGGCGTCTGGCGTGCCGTCGAACACGATCTGCCCGCCGCGCTCACCCGGGCCCGGGCCCATGTCGATCAGCCGGTCGGCGGCGAGCATGACGGCGGGGTCGTGCTCCACCACCACCAAGGTGTTGCCGGCGTTGCGCAGGCGCTGCATGGCCTGGTTGATGCGATCCATATCGCGCGGGTGCAGACCAATGCTGGGCTCGTCCAGCACAAACAAGGTGTTGACCAGCGAGGTGCCGAGCGCGGTGGTGAGGTTGATGCGCTGCACTTCACCGCCGCTCAAGGTGCGGCTCTGGCGGTCGAGCGTGAGGTAACCGATGCCAACTTCACACAAGTAACGCAGGCGGGTGTTGATTTCGTCGAGTAGCAGTTTGAGGGCTTGTTGTTCACCGGAGCGTTTGACGCCGTCTTCTGCTGGCGCCTCACCGCTGGGCGCAGCATCAACCAGCGACCCCAAAGAAGCAAAAAACCGCCGCAGCCCATCGAGCGGCAACAGCATCAGGTCGTGCAAACACAAGCCAGGCAGGGCTTCAAGCTGAGCGCGCGACCACTTCACGCCTTGTGGCATGTAGCGCCGCTCAGGCTGCAGCACCGCATCGGCCTGCGCCTTGGTGCCCACACGCCAGAGCAAGCTGTCGGTCTTGAGCCGCGCGCCGGCGCACACCGGGCATTCGGTGTAGCTGCGGTACTTGGACAGCAGCACCCGGATGTGCATCTTGTAGGCCTTGCTCTCCAGGTATTCAAAAAACCGCGCAATGCCGAACCAATGCTGGTTCCACTTGCCGTTCCAGTTCGGCGAACCGAACTTGACCCAATGCTGCTGCTCGGGGGTGAGCTTGTTCCAAGGCGTGTCGCGCGGAATACCAGCGGTCTCGGCGTGGCGCATCAGGTCGTCCTGGCATTCGGCCCAGGCGGGGGTCTGAAACACCTTGACCGCGCCCTGACGCAAAGTGAGTCGGCCATCGGGAATCACCAAACCGTAATCGACACCAATGACCCGACCAAAGCCCCGGCAGCTGTCGCAAGCGCCCACCGCGGAGTTGAAGGAAAACATCGACGGGCTGGGCTCGGTGTAGCGGATATCGCTCTCGGGGCAGTGCAGGCCGGTGCTGAAGCGCCAGATGTCGGGCTCGCCTTCGTCTTTCAGCACATAGACCATCAGCTTGCCACCGCCGCGCTTGAGGCCCACCTCAATCGCTTCCATCACCCGCGCGGGTTCGGCGTTGCTGAGGCGAAAGCGGTCGGCCACCACATCGAGCAGCTTCACCGCCTCGATCACCGGCTTGGCTTTTTTGCCTTTGGTTGGCGCCTCCTCTTTCACCTCGCGCTGCACCACCCGCTCGGCTTGCACACGGGTATAGCCGCTGGCGGACAGCCATTGCTCGACCTCTTCGGGTGTGGTGGACGCGGGCAACTCCACAGGGAAGGTGAGTACCAGCCGTGGATCGCCTTGCTCCGCGCAGCGCCGCTGCAGCTCGGCATAAATCGACTCCGGCGAGTCATGTCGCACCGGCAGCGCGGTGTCGCGGTCAAACAGCTGAGCGCCGCGCGCGAACAAGAGCTTCAGGTGGTCGTTGAGCTCGGTCATCGTGCCCACGGTGGAGCGCGAAGACCGCACCGGGTTGGTCTGGTCGATGGCAATCGCGGGCGGCACACCGTCCACCCGGTCCACCGCCGGCTTGTCCATGCGGTCCAGAAACTGCCGGGCATAGGCGCTGAAGGTTTCCACATAGCGCCGTTGCCCCTCGGCAAACAGGGTGTCGAACACCAAACTCGATTTGCCCGAACCGCTCACGCCCGTGACCACCGTCAGCTCGCCGGTGCGGATGTCGAGATCGAGGTTTTTGAGGTTGTGCTGGCGCGCCCCTCGGATGCGGATCACCCCGGTGGCGGCGCCTTCGGCGGCGGTGTCTGGGGGCTGAGGCGGGGTGCGCTGGGGGTCTGTCATGGCGGCTCCGGACAAGGAGCCAAAGATTCTACGGACCGCTGGCGCGCAGCGCCGGCACGGGGCTTTTGCCTACACCGCGCGACGCACGCCCACCGGCAGGCGGCCCGCCTCGGTCCAGGCGGGGCTGTCGAACCAGGCGTCGCCTTCCAGATAGGCGCGCAGCAGGGGCAGCGCGTCCTGGCCCCAAAAGGGCTGGCCGTCGCACACCATCAAGGGCACACCAAACACGCCCTGCGCCAGCGCTTCGTCGGTGTTGGCGCGCAGGCGCTGCTTCACGGCGTGGCTGTCGGGGCCGGTGTCCACCGTCCAAGGGCGCTCGCACTGCAGCATGTGATCGGCCAGCGACTCACTCAGGACCTTCAGGGGTTCAACCCCCACGGGATCGCCACCGCCGCGCCACACATGGTGAAACAGCTGCTCAGTCACATAACGCGAGGTCTCGCCCGGCGCCTGCGGATGAGCGCACGCCAGGCCCAGGCGCAGCAAGGGCAAGGGGTTGAAAGGGTGCGCCGCGGGCAAATCCAGCGCCACACCCTGCTCGCGCGCCAGCCACTGCACCTGGCGGTAGGTCCAGTCGCGTTTGCCGGGAATCTCGGCCGGGCCGAGCTGACCCAAGCGCTGCAACAGCGCGCCAAACAGCACCGGTCGGTAGCGCACCTGCACGCTCAGACCCATCAGCGCTTGCGGCAAGCGCTCAAACGCCAAATAGGCGTAGGGCGAAATCGGGTCGTACCAGAAGGTGATATCGGCAACTGCGTGGCGCATGGTCGGATCCGTTCAATCCCGGTTCAAGCGGTGGTTTGGCGCCGCTCAATGTCGTGCCAGACCGCCAGCTTCTCCGACGCATCGAGCACCGACCAATGCGCAATCTCGTCGAGCGTGCGCCAGCAGCCTTTGCACCAACCAGTGGTCTCGTCCATCTGACACACCGACACGCAGGGCGACGGCACATCGGCTTGCGGTTGGCGCAAGCGGGCTTTTTTTAAGGTGTTCATGCGGAGCCCTCGGTCACGTCGCGCACCGGGGCGCCGGTCAGGGTCACCAGTTCGGCCGGCGTCAATGGGAACACGCCATGGGGGTGGCCGGCGGCCGCCCACAGGCGCTCAAAGCGCAACAGCTCGGCGTCGATCAGGGTCACACAAGGTGTGGCGTGCGCCACCGGCGAGACCCCGCCAATCGAAAAGCCGGTGGCGGCCTTCACAAAATCGGCGTCGGCGCGGCCCAGCTTCTGGCCCTCGCCACAGACCAGCGCCTGCACCTTTTTTTCGTCCACCCGACGGTCGCCCGAGGTCACCACCAGCACCGCCGCGCCATCGGGCTTGCGCCGAAAAATAATGCTCTTGGCGATCTGGCCCAGCGCCACACCCAGCGCGTCGGCCGCTTGCTGGGCGGTGCGGGCCGCGTCGTCCAGCATCACCGGCGCGTGTGGGTGGCCCCGCTCGGCCAGCCAGGCGCTCACGCGTTGCACGCCTTCGGGAAAGGTCACCGAAATCACGAAGGTGATCGCTTCACCATCAACAGGCTGGCGCCCATGGCCATCAGCACGCCACCAAACACCCGGTTTTGCGCCCGACGCGCGCGCGCGGTGGCCAACCAGCGCTGGGCACGAGATGCTAGGAAGGCGTAACCAAGCATCACTAATGAGTCAACGCACACAAATGTGATCGTTAGCACTAGCAGTTGCAACGCTACAGGGCGAAGCGGGTCGATGAATTGCGGCAGCGCCGCGACCATGAACACAATGCCCTTGGGATTGGTCATGTTGGTGAAAAAACCCAGCAAAAGTCGCTCGCGCACCGAGGGCAAGGCGGCTTGCGCCAATGCCATGCCCGGGGCTGCGCCATCCGCCACCGGCGCTCGCCATTGCTTGATGCCGAGCCACACCAGATACGCCGCACCCAAGACCTTGACGATGGTGAACATGGTGGCCGACGCCATCAGCAAAGCGCCGACGCCTCCCCCGGCAATAAGCAAGGTACAGGCCACACCCACCTGTAAACCGATGATAGTGACGCTGGCGTGGCGCACGCCATAAGCCAGCCCATGGCTCATAGACAAGACCGCTCCCGAGCCGGGCGACAACGTAATGGCCACGGACGCAGCAAGAAAAGCCAGCCAAACACTCAGTTCCATGAAGTGCCTCTCAAATCAACTTAGACAGCGCGTTTGGCCAACAGGGCCCGCGCTACGTGCGATTGTGGCACGCGGCCCAGCTGTGTGCTGATCCAAGCGGCGGTGTCCACCAGCGCGTCCAGGTCGATGCCGGTGTCCAGGCCCATGCCGTGCAACATAAACACCAGGTCTTCGGTGGCCACATTGCCGGTGGCGCCTTTGGCGTAGGGGCAGCCGCCCAGCCCGGCCACCGAGGACTGGAAGTTGCGCACCCCCAGTTGCAGCGCCGCCAGGGTGTTGGGCAGCGCCTGCCCGTAGGTGTCGTGGAAATGGCCGCTCACATGGTCCAGGTCGTAGTGCTGCAGCGCGGCCTCGATGGCACGCTGCACCTGGAGCGGCGTGCCCACACCGATGGTGTCGGCCACGTCCACCCGCTGCACCCCAATGCCTTTCATCAAGCCCGCGAGATACGCCACCCGCTCGGGCGCGATGTCGCCCTCATACGGGCAGCCCACGGTGCAGCTCATCGCGCCGCGCACCGCGATGCCCGCGGCCAGAGCCGCTTGCACCACCGGTGCAAACCGCTCGATGCTCTCGGCGATGCTGCAGTTGATGTTCTTTTGGCTGAAGGCCTCGCTGGCTGCGCCAAACACCACAATTTCATCGGGCCGATCGACCACTGCCGCCTCAAAGCCTTTGAGGTTGGGCGTGAGCACCGAATAACGCACACCGCTGTGGCGTGTGATGCCGGCCATGACCGCGTGGTTGTCGGCCATTTGTGGCACCCACTTGGGCGACACATAGCTGGTGACCTCCACCTCACGCAAGCCCGCGGCCTGCAGGCGGTGCACCAGTTCGATCTTGACCTCGGCCGGCACCGGCTGCTTTTCGTTTTGCAGGCCGTCGCGCGGGCCGACGTCGATCAGTTGAATGCGAGATGGGATGCTGTGGGTGCTCATCGATGTGCCTTCATAGGTTTTCTGATAACATTTCGAGTAACACGGCCCCCTTCAACGTAACTGCCTCGGCAGCCAAGTTGCTTGGGGGTTTTTTTATTGCCGTTCGCTTTGTGCTCACTCCCATGTGTCTTTCCAGTGGGCTGGGGCGCCCATACCAGCCAGATTCAGCCCCAGATGGCTCAGGTCCGGGAACGTCGCCAGATGCTCCTTCATGCGCACCGGCCAAGACGACGTGGGGTTGATCACCCCCAGCATTTGCCGAAGTATCCGCAACAGCAAGAAGCACCGCGCCAAGACATGCGGATGTCCCGCAAACGCCGCCACCCAGGGCATCTCATGCTCAGTAGGCAGCTTGGGCTGGTCCACGATGTTGCGGTTCCACAGGCGGCTGTGGTGCGCACACACATTTCGCAGGTAGTTCAGGCTGCGCAGCCAAGTCCCAAACACCCGCCCGTTTTTCACACCGTATTTCGCTGCAATGGCGTCCTGCTCGGCCTCGCGCATGCCACCAAACAGGGTGGACAAGGTACCAAAGTCCCAGACCTCGCATGCCACCCACATCGCCAGCGGCAAGCCGTACTTGGTGCGGTTGCGGGCCACGAATTCCTCTTTGGAGCGCAGGATTAGCTGGGCGTGTTTTGCCAACCATTCGTGGTGTCGCGTCAAGCCAGTGTCGCGGTTCAGCGTCTGGCTGAATGTGTGGTGAAACAGATCGGCACGCAGGTATGCAAAGGGATCCAACCGCCCCAGTGTGTGCGACACATCCACACGCAGCGCAACCTCAACACGCTCCAGTGCGTCCATCGCCAGCAAGCGCAACTTCTTGTCGAACACATACAAATCCACCGCGTTCTGAAACGTCGCCCCAGTCTTGAAGTTGTCCAACGCGACCGTCTCTACCTTGCCCTGACGCCGGTCGTGCCGGGCCTCCCACACGCAGCACGGGCCAGATCGCTCCCGAAAGGCAAACCAATAGCCGCTGAGCCGGTAATACCCCATGCGGTGCAGGTAGCTCAGCGCCTTGTCCGGATCAGGCACCTGCATACCGCGCGACCGCAACTGATCGAGCTGCTGTGCTAGGCTGAGCCAAGGTTTGGGGTAGCTCATCATCGTTCCCCAATCGCGTGACAGCGCTTCATGCATATCCCTTTTTCTGTTTTCGCCCAATCCACTGGCTTAGCGAACTGCAAGGGCACGAATTCATCGGCCAATGTGTGTGCAGGGCCTCGAAGCCAGCTTGTTGATATTGATACGGACTTAGGCTTCTCGATCCGGCGTCTATTTATTGTGCTGTGTGTTCAGTACAGGAGCTTCAAGTCCACCACACCCCTCAGTGGCTCGCCCCGGCGCCAGGCGCCGATGTTGGCGGCGATCTGTGCGATGGTTTCGTCGCGCAGGGTGCGGGCCGAGGTGTGAGGGGTGACGGTGACGCGCGGGTGGCGCCAATACGGGTGATCGGCCGGCAGGGGCTCGGTGTGGAACACATCCAGCGCCGCATGGCCGATGTGCCCGCTGTCCAGCAGCGCCAGCAGGTCGTCGTCCACCACATGGGCGCCGCGCGCCACGTTGATGACTTGTGCGCCCGGGCGCAGCCAGCTCAGCGTTTCTCGGTTCAGCAGGCCGCGTGTCTCGGGCGTGAGTGGCAGCAGATTGACCAGCACCGCGCTGTTGTCCACGCACGCGTGCAGGCCCTCTGGTCCGGCAAAGGTGGCTACGCCGGGCAGGGTTTTGGGGCTGCGGCTCCAGCCGCGCACCGGGAAGTCAAAGGCCTGCAGCGCTCGCAGCACGCGCTGACCCAACACCCCCAGGCCCAGCACCGCTACGGTGTGCTGCGCGCGCGGCGCGGGCATGCGCGGGCGCCACAGGCCTTGCGCCACCTCGGCGGCCATGGCCCCGAACCCGCGGTAGTGGCCAATGACGGCGTGGCACACGTATTCGGCCATTTGTGCGCCCATGCCCGCGTCTTGCAGCCGCACCAGCGGCACGCCGGCGGGCAGCTGCAAGCGCAGCAGCGCGTCCACCCCTGCGCCGGTGTTGAAGATCACCCGCAGCCGGGTTTGCTCGTCAAAAAACGCTTGTGGCGGGCCCCACACCACCGCCACATCGGCCAGCGGTGCGCCGGGCTGCCACAGGCTCACGTCGGCGTCGGGCAGGGCCACGCGCAGGCCCTGCAGCCAGGGCTCGGGCTCGGTGCCGCTGCAGCAAAAACTGATGCGCAAGGCCTTGTCCATGGGCGATCAGGCCAGGGCCAGCTTGAGCAACTCAGCGCCTTCGCTCACCTGGTCGCCGGGCGCGTACAGCAGCTCGGCCACGGTGCCATCGGCCGGAGCGGCGATGGTGTGCTCCATCTTCATCGCCTCCATCACCGCCAACGGCTGGCCTTTTTTGACCGCGTCGCCTGCCTTGACCGCAAAGCTCACCACCTTGCCAGGCATGGGCGCAGTCAGGCGTCCGCCCTCGGCCGCCACCTCGCCGGCGTGGGCCAGGGCGTCGAGTGCGGTGAGGGTGGTGGCGCCCAGCGGCGTGAACACCGCCACCTGTTCACCCAAGGTGTGGGTGTGCACCCACAGGCGCTGGTCTTGCCAGTGCAGTTCAAACGCGCCGTCGGCCGCAGAGGAAAACGCCAGCCCCCCCGATGCGTCGCCCACCGCCAGGTGCAGGGCGCCGTCGTGGGCGTAGGTCAAGGTCGCGCTCAGGGTCTGGCCCCGGTAATCGAAGTCGAAGCGGCGCTGCGTCAAGCCAAAGGGGCGCCAGCCGTCGCGGCGGCTGAAGGGGTCGCTGGTTTCCAGCTGGCGCTCGGCCATCAGCGTCTGCGCCACGGCGGCGGCCACGGCAGTGGCCTGGCCCACGCGGTCTTGCTCAAACAACACCACCGCTTCGCGCTGGATCAGCGCGGTGTCCAGCTGCGCTTGCGCAAAGGCGCCGCTTTGCACCACGTGGCGCAAAAACTGCACATTGGTGGTCAGGCCCACGATGTGGGTCTGCGCCAAGGCGGCGTCCAGCCGGGCCAGCGCCTCGTCGCGGCTGCGGCCGTGCACGATCAGCTTGGCCACCATCGAGTCGTAATACGGGCTGATGGCGTCGCCCTCGCGCACGCCGTCGTCAAAACGCACATGGCCCTCACCCCTGCCCGCTCCCGCCTGCGGGAGAGGGGGCAGAAATGCCACATGCGCAGGCTTGCGGTACACCGCCAGCGTGCCCGTGGCCGGCAAAAACTGCTTGTCGGGGTTTTCTGCGCAAATGCGCGCCTCGATGGCGTGGCCGTGAATCTGTAGCTGGTCCTGGCGCAGCGGCAGCGGCTCGCGACTGGCCACACGCAGTTGCCATTCCACCAGGTCCAGGCCGGTGATGGCTTCGGTCACCGGGTGCTCCACCTGCAGCCGGGTATTCATTTCCATAAAAAAGAAGCGCATGTCTTGGGGCCGGTCGTAGCCACCCGGCTGCTCCACGATGAACTCCACCGTGCCGGCGCCCACATAACCAACCGCTTGCGCCGCTGCCACAGCGGCCCGTCCCATCTGCTCGCGCAGCTCGGGCGTCATGCCCGGTGCGGGCGCTTCTTCCAGCACCTTCTGGTGGCGGCGCTGCACCGAGCAGTCGCGCTCAAACAGGTATACGCATTGGCCGTGTGTATCGCCAAACACCTGGATCTCGATGTGGCGCGGGCGCTGCACATACTTTTCCACCAGCACCGCGTCGCTGCCAAAGCTGTTGATGGCTTCGCGTTTGCACGATTCGAGCGCCGCCATGAAGTCTTCGGCCTTGTCCACCGCGCGCATGCCCTTGCCGCCGCCGCCAGCGCTGGCCTTGATCAGCACCGGGTAACCAATGCGGTCGGCCTCGGCCTGCAGCAGCGCAGGGCTTTGGTCGGTGCCGTGGTAGCCGGGCACCAGCGGCACGCCGGCCGCCTCCATCAGACGCTTGCTCTCGGCCTTCAAGCCCATGGCCTGGATGGCCGACGCGGGCGGGCCGATGAACACCAGCCCGTTGGCCGCACAAGCTTGGGCAAAGTCTTCGTTCTCGCTCAAAAAGCCGTAGCCCGGGTGAATGGCCTGCGCGCCGGTGGCCTTGGCCGCGTCGATGATGCGCTGCCACTGCAAATAGCTGTCGCGCGGCGCGCTGCCGCCAATGTGCACCGCCTCGTCACAGGCCGCCACATGCTTGGCGTTGGCATCGGCGTCCGAATACACCGCCACGGTTTTGACGCCCAAGCGGCGCGCAGTGGCCGCCACACGGCAAGCGATTTCGCCACGGTTGGCGATCAGGATCTTGGTGAACATTCATGTCTCCTTGGCAGTGCCAGCAAACCACACACGCACGCGCCGAAAAGCCGCACGCAAAAATCGAAACAAAGTCCAGGTGATGAACCACATCAACACCACCGTGACCAACAGCGCCACCCCAAACCACAGCGGATGCTGATAAGCCAACCACAGTGCGCCCACCACCAGACCGTCTTCCAGCAAGCTGGCGCCCCAGTTGCTGAACGGCTCGGGTGATGTGTTGATGGCGGCGCGCGTGGTGGTTTTGGCGGCCTGGCTGGTGGCGGCCAGCGTGCCACCCAACAGCGCGGCCACCATGCTCCAGGTGGCGCCATCGGCGCTGAGGGCTGCTGCCGCCAGCGCAGCGCCGGCCGGCACACGCAACACGCTGTTGGCCATGTCCCACACCGAATCCACCCACGGCACCTTGTCCGCCAAAAACTCCACCGACATCAGCGCGCCGCTGGCCGCCAGCACCGCCGGGTGTTGCAGCAGTTGCAGGCCTTCGGGCCACGCCACACCGCCCCAACGGCCCGCCGCGCCCACCAAAAACACCACCGCATACAGCCGCAGCCCGCTGGCCCAGCCCAAGGCCGCCGCCATGGCGAGCAGGCCAGGTGTGTCCAGGGGCAGGGCTTGCAGGTCCATGGGGCTTCAGCTCAGCCAGTTCGGCTTGCGCTTTTGCAGGAACGACTGCACACCCTCGCGCCCCTCGGCGCTGGCGCGAATGTCGGCAATGCCTGCCACCGTTTGCGCCACCAGCGCATCGTCGATCTCGCGCTCGGCCACGTTGTGCACCAGGCGCTTGCAGGCGCGCACCGCGTCAGGCCCTGCGCCACACAGGGCGTGGGTCAGCGCGTTTACCGTGCTGTCCAGCGCGTCGGCGCTCACCACCTCGTGCACAAAACCGATGCGGTGCGCCTCGGCCGCGCTGAAACGCTCGGCCGTCAGAAAATAGCGGTGCGCCGCCCGCGCGCCCATGGCGCGAATCACATACGGGCTGATGGTGGCCGGTATCAGCCCCAGCTTGACCTCGCTTAGGCAATAGGTGGCCGTGTCCACACTCACCGCCATGTCGCAGGCCGCCACCAGGCCCATGCCACCGGCAAACACATCGCCCTGCACCCGCGCCACCGTGGGCTTGGGGCATTCGTACAGCGCTTTGAGCATGGCAGCCAGTTGTCCGGCGTCGGCCAGGTTGTCGTCGCGGCTGTAGTCGGCAATGCGGCGCATCCAGTTCAGGTCGGCCCCGGCACAAAAGGCCGGCCCCTCGGCGGCCAACACCACCGCACGCACATCGGCACGCTGGCCCACCTCGGCAATGGCGGCGCTCATGTGCGCAATCACCTCGTCGTTGAAGGCGTTGCGCATCTCGGGCCGCGTCAGGGTGATGCGCGCCACGCGGTCTTGCACCGCCACGCTCAGGGCTTCGGTCATTGGGTCGACTCCTCTTGCAGCAAAAACACCAAATCCAGCTCGGGCGCGGGCTGTCCCATGGCCGTCAGCGCGGCCGTGATCTGCCCCCGGTGGTGCGTGCCGTGGTTGAACACATGCGCCAAGGTGGCCGAAAAAGGCAGGCGCATTGGCTGCCCACGCAAATTGTTGTAGGCCAGCTCGCCGTCAAACCGCTCTGCCGGCCAAGACTCGATCAAGGCCAACCAGTTGGCCGCGCCGCCCTTGAGTGCTTGGCCCAGGCGGTCGCGGTCGGGTTCCATCTCGGCGCTCAGCTCCACCTTGGGCGACACCCCCCGGGCAAAGCGCGGGTACCACAGCATGTGCTCGCCCACCAGCAGGTGGTTCAGCGTGCCGTGAACGCTCTTGAAAAACAGCCCCGCGTCGCGTCGGTAGTCGGCATCGGGCAGCAAAGCCACCGCGTCCACCAGGCGGCGCGTGGCCCACACGTTGTAGCGGGCCAGTTGCAAAAAATGCCTGTGCCAGGGCCCTAGCGAAGGGTTCAATTCGGCCATGTGTTCAGCCCTCCTAGGGTCTTGAGCGATGTGAAGTCGGCGTCGCGGTGCAGCAGCGTGTGGCCGTGGGTCATGCAATAGCTGGCCAGCAGCACATCAACGGGGCTGCGCACGGTGCGGCCTTGCTCACGCAATCGCCGGTACAGCGTGGCCGCTTGCAAGGCGTTCTCTAGCCCGCCAATGTCCACCACTTCCAATGCCAACAGCAAATCGCGCGCTTTGGCCTGCGCTTGGGCGGTGGGGAAACCTCTCACCACTTCAAACACCACCAAATCGGCCACGCCGATATCGGGCGGGCCGTCTTTTCCACACAACCAGCGGCTGAGCTGCTCGGTCTGCGGATTGTTTGCTCCACGGAAATGGTCGATCCACACACTGGAGTCCACCAAAATCATTTGGCTTTGCTCCGCTTACTGGCTTTTACCGCGGGCGTTGCCACATAGCTGGCGGCAGGCTCTTGCACGGCAGCCTCCAACTGGTTTTCTTCGCGTGCTTTGGCCCAGGCCTCGTCCGAGTCGTCCCAGAACAGCGTGCCGCGTGCGGCCAGCAAAGCGGCATACGCCTTTTTCCGCTTAAGCAGCCGCAAGCCTTCCTCGACCGCTTCCTTTTTGGTCTTGAACTCGCCGCTGGCCATCACGTCGGCCATCAGCTTGTCGTCGATCACGATGTTGGTGCGCATCTGACGCTCCTTGAATGTGTATGAATTTTAAAAACTATACACATCACATCCGGAAAAGTCCAAACTTCGTCTCAGGGATCGGCGCGTTCATGGCTGCAGACAGGCCCAGCGCCAGCACGCGGCGGGTGTCGGCCGGGTCGATCACACCGTCGTCCCACAGGCGGGCGGTGGCGAAATACGGGTGGCCTTGCTCTTCGTATTGCTGCTTGATCGGGGCTTTGAAGGCGGCCTCTTCGTCGGCGCTCCACTGGCCGCCCTTGGCCTCAATGCCGTCGCGCTTGACCGTGGCCAGCACACTCGCCGCCTGCTCGCCGCCCATGACGCTGATGCGCGCGTTCGGCCACATCCACAAAAAGCGCGGGCTGTAGGCCCGGCCGCACATGCCATAGTTGCCGGCGCCAAAACTGCCGCCGATGATGACGGTGAACTTCGGCACCGCGGCGGTGGCCACCGCGGTCACCATCTTGGCGCCGTTGCGCGCAATGCCTTCGTTTTCGTACTTGCGCCCGACCATAAAGCCGGTGATGTTCTGCAAAAACACCAGCGGCGTCTTGCGCTGGCAGCACAGCTCAATAAAGTGCGCGCCCTTGAGCGCCGACTCGCTGAACAAAATGCCGTTGTTGGCGATGATGCCCACCGGCATGCCCTCGATGCGGGCAAAGCCACACACCAGCGTGGTGCCAAAACGCGACTTGAATTCGTCGAAGTCCGAGCCGTCGACGATGCGCGCAATGATCTCGCGCACATCAAACGGCTTGCGGGTGTCGGTCGGGATCACGCCATACAGCTCGTCGGCCGGGTACAGCGGCGCCACTGGGTCGATGGTGGCAATGGGTGGCACCTTGCGGGCGTTCAAGTTTTTGACCGCTTGGCGCGCCAGCGCAATCGCATGCAAATCGTTTTGCGCCAGGTGGTCGGCCACGCCGCTCAGGCGCGTGTGCACGTCGCCTCCCCCTAAGTCTTCGGCGGTCACCACCTCGCCCGTGGCGGCCTTCACCAGCGGCGGGCCACCCAGAAAAATCGTGCCCTGGTTCTTGACGATGATGGTTTCGTCGCTCATGGCCGGCACATACGCGCCGCCCGCCGTGCAGCTGCCCATCACCACCGCAATTTGCGCAATGCCTTGCGCGCTCATATTGGCCTGGTTGAAGAAGATGCGGCCAAAGTGGTCGCGGTCGGGAAACACTTCGTCCTGGTTGGGCAGGTTGGCGCCGCCGCTGTCCACCAGGTAAATGCAGGGCAGGTGGTTTTGCTGCGCCACCTCTTGTGCGCGCAGGTGCTTTTTGACGGTAAGCGGGTAGTAGGTGCCGCCCTTTACCGTGGCGTCGTTGCACACAATCATGCAGTCCACGCCGCTGACCCGGCCCACGCCGGCGATCACGCCCGCACACGGCGCGGCGTTGTCGTACATATTGAGCGCCGCCAGCGGCGACAGCTCCAAAAACGGCGTGCCCGGGTCCAGCAGCATTTGCACCCGGTCGCGCGGCAGCAGCTTGCCGCGCGCAGTGTGTTTGGCGCGGGCGGCGTCGCCACCGCCTTGGGCGGCGCGGTCGATCTGCGCCTTCAGGTCGTCCACCACCGCACGCATGGCAGCGGCGTTGGCGGCAAAGTCGGCCGAGCGGGCGTTGAGCTGGGTTTGCAGTTGGGGCACGGTCTTGTCTCCGGGATGGGGGCGCGCGGCTGGCGCTCAGTGCGCATGGTGCGCTGAGCGCGCTGCGCATGTGCGCCAACACGGTCACAAATCCTGCCACACACGGGCCGTGGCGGGCACAATGGCGGCATGCCACGCGCCACCCCTGTGCTCCCCAGCGGCCCCAGCCGCGCCGAAACCCCCATGGCCTTTATCCGCGCCATGGTGCAGGCCTATGAACGGCGCGGCCTGAGCCCCGACGCGGCCCTGGCCAAGGCACAAATACCGCCACCGCTGCTGCGCCAAGCCGACGCCCGCGTCACCGCCCTGCAAATGGAATGGATGAGTGAGGCCGCCATGCGCGAACTCGACGACGAGGCCCTGGGCTGGTTCGACCGCCAACTACCCTGGGGCAGCTACGGCATGCTGGTGCGCGCCAGCCTGAGCGCGCCCACGCTGGGCGTGGCGCTGGCGCGCTGGTGCCGCCACCACGGCCTGCTGACCGACCACATTGGCCTGCGGCTGCAGCGCGACGGCGCGCTGGCCCACCTGACCCTCACCGAACACCGGCCACTGCACAACGCGCAGCACCACTGGCAAGAGTTGTGTGTGGTGTCGGTGCTGCGCAACGCCATGGGCGTGGCCCAGTGGCTGATCGACTCGCAACTTCGGCTGCACCAGGTGCAGCTGGCCTTTGCGCCGCCCGCCCACGCCAGCGCCTACGCGGTGTTGTTTGACGGACCGGTGTGCTTTGACGCCCACCAACACCGCCTGAGCTTTGACGCCGGCTACCTGGGCCTGCCCGTCAAACGCGACGAAGCCGCGCTGCAACGCATGCTGCAGCGCGCCCTGCTGCTGACGGTGCGCCCCTACCGGCGCGACCGGCTGCTGCGCGAACGCGTGCGCGCCCTGCTGCTGGGCGGCCAGGGCGGCCCCGGGCCAGCGGCCACCGCCGCCGACTTGGCCGAGGCGCTGCATGTGTCCGAACGCACCCTGCACCGCCAGCTCAAAGACGAAGGCGCCAGCCTGCAAGCCATCAAAGACAGCGTGCGCCGCCAGCGCGCCGAAGAGCTGCTGCAGCGCAGCCGCAAACCCATCAAACACATCGCGGCCGAGGTGGGCTTTGGCAGCGAGAAGAGCTTTATCCGGGCTTTTCGGGGGTGGACGGGGCAAACACCGGATGGGTTTCGGCAGGCGTCATTTTAAATTTTCAGTAATTTCACTTTAAATTTGGCTACATTTCATTTTAAATTTTACAAAGCCCAATCCCAACCCCAATGACGCCCGACCAGGACATTCCCCGCCACGTGCAAGACAAAGTGGACGTGGCCTTGCAAGACACCCGCGTGGTGTTGATCGTGGGTCCGCGCCAGGCTGGCAAAACCACCTTGGCGCGTCGCTACACCAGTGCAGCACGCCCCTACATCACACTGGACGATCCAGCCGCCCTGGCCGCAGCCCGGGCCGACCCCACCGGCTTTGTGCGCGGCCTGAGCCAGGCGGTGATCGACGAAGTGCAGCGCGCGCCAGCGCTGCTGCTGGCCATCAAAGAAAGCGTGGACCAAGACCCCAGGCCAGGCCGCTTTTTGCTGACCGGATCGACCAACGTCATGGCCATGCCTTTGGTGGCCGACTCGCTGGCGGGTCGCTTGGAAGTCATCACCCTGCTGCCCTTTGCGCAAGCCGAATTGGCGGGCACCCCCGGACATTTGCTGGACCGCTTGTTTGACGGTCACCGCCTACCCGGCGCGGGCAACCCCGTGGTGGGCGACGCCTTGGTGGACACGGTGCTCAAAGGCGGCTACCCCGAAGCGCGGCGGCGTGCCACACCCGCGCGCCGCCAAGCCTGGCTGCTGGACTACGCAGCGCTGATCCTGGACCGCGATGTGCGCGATATCGCCAACGTCGACCAACTCGACCGCATGCCACGCCTGCTCAACCTGCTGGCCGCACACGCCGGCCAGTTGGTCAACCACAGCAGCTACGGCGCAGCGCTCGGGCTGACATCGCCCACCGCCCAGAAATACGTGGGCATTCTGGAGCGGCTGTTTTTGCTGCGCCAATTGCCCCCTTGGTCGCACAACGCCGTGAGCCGGCTCACCAAAACACCCAAGCTGCACTTTGTCGACACCGGCCTGCTGGCGGCCCTGCGCGGCGTCACGGCCGCACAGCTCAGCAAAGACACCTCGCCCGACCGCGTCAGCTGGGGGCCGCTGCTGGAAAACTTCGTGGTGTCCGAAGTGCTCAAGCTCATCACATGGTCAGACAAGCGGCTGCGCGTATCGCACTTTCGCAGCCACAACCAAGAAGAAGTTGACCTCGTCATTGAAGACCCACAAGGGCGGGTGATCGGCATTGAAGTCAAAGCCTCTGCCACGGTGCGCAACGCCGACCTGCGCGGCCTGCGCCAGCTGCAAGCCGCTGTGGGCGACAAATTTGTGCACGGCTTGGTGCTGCACGACCACAACCGCATCACACCCTTTGATGCGAAACTGCATGCGGCGCCGGTGAGCTTGCTGTGGGCGGCGGAGCATGTGGACTGAACACGATGAACACGCGTGTTGAACCCCATGAACGCCAAGTCGGCTTCCAGAGCCTCACTCAACAGTTGGACGCCGTTATCTCCCAGCCACCAGCGGCTTGATGGTGGTCAGCACGGCCACTAGGTGCGGCACAGCGTGGACTGCCTCGTTCAAATAGGCAGCCCTCAGCGCTTCGTCCTGCGGGTAGTCGTGGGCGAAGCGGTTGCGAATAGCCCGCAGTGAGTGCCACAGTTCCACACTCGGCAAATAGCCCAGCTTTTCCAGCCGGTGCAGTTTGTCCAGCATCGGGCGGTCTTCAAAGGGTTCTTGCAAATGGTCGAGCACCGCTGGCAACAGCCTGGCCCCCATGGCGTCCTGCAGCTTGGTGAAGCGCAGCACGACCTGTGTAGTTCACAACACCACCCCCTGCTGCCGTGCGATGCCGTAGATGGGCAGGTCAATCTGGCGATGGGGATAGTCGATCAGGACATCGATTTTTTGCTCGCCCAACTGCGCATACAGCTTGGCCACAAAACGAACATGTGCCTGCGCAATCACGGCGAGATCGGTCAACGGTGTGTCGATCAACAGATCGATGTCGCCCCCTCGCCGGGCATCGTCTGCCCGCGAGCCAAACAGCCGCACCTCGGCCTGCTCGCCAAAACAGGCGCTGGCTGATTGCTTGATGACTTGGTGCTCGTGAGGCGTCAAACGCATGGTGGATGGCTGGTGTACAAAGACCAAACCATTCTAGTGGCGTGTGTTGTGATGTGCCATGCTTGCCCCCAACACAGCCTCGCTTTGCCCACCCCAGACCCCACCATGACACCCACCCACACCCCGCCCCTTCCCGTCACTGGCCGCTGCCACTGTGGCGCGGTGCAACTGCGCGCGCTGGTGGACGCGTCGCGGGTGTTTGTGTGCCATTGCACCGACTGCCAAGTGCTCACGGGCAGCGCCTACCGCGTGGTGGTGCCGGCGGTGGCGGGCAGCTGTGAGGTGACCGGGCCGGTGTCGCGCTATGCGCGCCGGGCCGACAGTGGGGCGGTGCGCTATCAGGTGTTTTGCCCCACTTGCGGCACACCGCTGATGGCCACTGGCGCCGACGCGCAAGGCTTGGCCACCTTGCGGGTGGGTGTGCTGGACCAGCGCGCCGCGCTGGCGCCGGTGGCCCAGCTGTGGCAGCGCAGCGCCCTGCCCTGGGTGCAAGACCTGCGCGATGTGCCGGGCTGCGCCCAGCAAGAGCTGCTGCAAGCGCGCTGAATCGGGTTGGCTTCAGGGCGCGGTGCGGCGCTGAGCCGGCAAGCGCTGCAGTTCTGCGGCCACAGCGGCCATGCTGGTGAATGTGCGCGCCACCGGCAGGCCGGCAAACACGCCGGGATTGCCGTGCAGCAGCCCCCACACCGTGGCGCTGGCGGCCAGCCCGGCGCGCGCGCCAGTGGGGGTGTCTTCAATCACCAGGCAGCGCTGCGGCGCCACACCCAAGCCGGCGGCAGCGGCCAGGTAGACATCGGGCGCGGGTTTGTTGGCGGCTTGTTCGTGGCCGCTGTGGATGTGCGGGCCAAACCACTGGTGCAGCCCCAACTGCTGCAATTGCATCTCGACCTTGTGGCGATCGGCACCCGAGGCGCACGCGATGCGCCCACCGGTGAGGGCGTGGGCGGCGGCCACCGCCGCGTCGGCGCCGGGCACCAGGGTGAGCTGGTCTTGCAGGCGCTGGTTGCGCCGTGCGTAAAAGGCCTGCATCCAGGCCTCGGTCAGGGGCTGGCCAGTTTCGGCTTCGATGCGCGCGCGTTCGTCGCGCACCGCTTTGCCGATGAAGATGCGCTCGCAATCCGCCTGGGTCAACGCCCAGCCGGCTTCGTTGAGCATCTCGCGCAGCACGCCGGTGACGATGCTTTCGCTGTCGGCGAGCACACCGTCGCAGTCGAACAGCACCGCGTCAAACGTGGGGTTCACAGCAGGTCTCCGTCCAGATACAGCCAGCGGCCGGCCAGGCGCACAAAGCGGCTGCGTTCGTGCAGGCGCTGGCCTTGGCCTGCGTGGCGCGAGCGGGCCACAAACTCGACCTCGGCGTGGTCGGCGTCGATGGTGCGGTGGGCGCGCACCTCCAGCCCGAGCCATTTCACGCCAGGCTCCAGCGCCAGGTCGGTCGGGCAGGTGTCGGGGTGCCAACTGGCGCGCAGGTAGGCCAGGTCACCGAGCACAAAGGCGCTGTAGCGCGAGCGCATCAGGGCTTCGGCATCGGGCGCGGGCGCGCCCGCATGCCACGGGGCACAGCACTGGGCGTAGGCCAAGGGGCGCTGGCGCGCGTCGGTGCGCCCACAGGGGCAAGGCTTGTCCTGCGCGACGGCCATCAGGCTTTGCGCTGCGCGTGGGCGGCTTTGTGGTCTTCGTAGCTTTCCATCGGCGCGTCGGCTTTTTTCCAGGCGCCAAAGCCGCCGTCGATGTGGGCCACATTGCGCATGCCCATTTCCTGCAGGGCTTTGGCCGACAGCGCGCTGCGCCAGCCACCGCCACAGAAGAGCACAAATTCTTTGTCTTCGTCGGCGAACACCGGCTTGAAATACGGCGACTCGGGGTCGACCCAAAACTCCAGCATGCCGCGTGGCGCGTGCAGGGCGCCGGGCACACAGCCTTCGCGTTCCAGTTCGCGCGGGTCGCGGATGTCGACCAGCTGCAGGCGCGGGTCTTGGCCCAGGCGCGCGCGCACCTGCTCGACGCTGTAGGTGGTGATGACGGCGTTGGCCTCGGCGATCAGCGCTTTGAAGCCGTTGGTGATGGGCATGGGGTGTCTCCTCAGGGTGGACGTGGGCGCTCAGAGCGCGCGCGTGATGATGATCTTCTGCACGTCGCTGGTGCCTTCGTAGATTTGGCACACCCGCACGTCGCGGTAGATGCGCTCCACCGGAAAGTCGCTCACATAGCCGTAGCCGCCGTGCACCTGGATCGCGTCGCTGCATACCTTCTCGGCCATCTCGCTGGCAAACAGCTTGGCCATGGCGGCTTCTTTCAGGCAAGGGCGGCCGGCGTCGCGCAGAGCGGCGGCGTGCATCACCAGCGCGCGGGCGGCCTCGATCTGGGTCGCCATGTCGGCCAGCCGAAACCCCACCGCCTGGTGGTTGAAGATGGGCTGGCCAAAACTCTCGCGCTGCTTGGCGTAGGTGATGGCGCAGTCCAGCGCGCTGCGCGCCATGCCCACACTTTGTGCGGCGATGCCAATGCGCCCGCCTTCGAGCGCGGACAGTGCAATTTTGTAGCCTTCGCCTTCGGCGCCGATCCGGTTCTCGGCCGGGATGCGGCAGTTATCGAAATTGATTTGCGCGGTGTCGCTGGAATGCTGGCCGAGCTTGTCTTCCAGCCGCGCCACCACATAACCCGGCGCGCTGGTGGGCACGATAAAAGCGCTCATGCCTTTTTTGCCGGCGCTCTTGTCGGTCACCGCAATGACGATGGCCACGTCGCCGTGTTTGCCGCTGGTGATGAACTGCTTGACGCCGTTGATGACATAGGCGTCACCGTCTTTCACCGCCGTGGTGCGCAGGGCCGACGCGTCAGAGCCCACATGCGGCTCGGTCAGGCAAAACGCGCCAAGCATCTGGCCTTGGGCCAGCGGGCGCAGCCAGCGCTCTTTTTGCGCGTCGTTGCCGTACATCATGAGGATGGCGTTGACCGGACAGTTGGTCACCGAGATCGCGGTGCTGGTGCCGCCGTCGCCCGCAGCGATTTCTTCCAGCACCACAGCGAGCGTGGTGTAGTCCAGCCCCGCGCCGCCCCAGGCCTCGGGCACACAAATTCCGTAGCAGCCCAGCTCGGCCAGGCCACGGTGCACGTCTTTGGGAAAGTGGTGCTCCTTGTCCCAGCGGGCCGCGTGCGGCCACAGCTGCTCTTGGGCAAACGCGCGCACGGCGTCGCGGATCATCACTTGGTCGTCGGTCAGCATGGCAGGCCTTAAGTGCAGGTGAATCGGCAGGGTTTACAGCAACTCAAACGCCATCGACGTGGCTTCGCCACCGCCAATGCACAGCGTAGCCACGCCTTTGGTGCCGCCGCGCGCGCGCAGGGCGTGCAGCAGGGTGACGATGATGCGCGCGCCCGATGCGCCGATGGGGTGACCCAGCGCACAGGCGCCGCCGTTGACGTTGACTTTGTCGTGCGGAATCGACAGCTCGGTCATCAGCGCCATCGGCACCACGGCAAAGGCCTCGTTGATCTCCCACAGGTCGACATCCGCGACCGACCAGCCGGTGCGGCTCAGCAGCTTCTGCGTGGCGCCCACCGGTGCGGTGGCAAACCAGTTGGGCTCTTGGGCGTGGGTGGCGTGGCCCACGATGCGCGCCAGCGGCTTGAGGCCTTTGGCGGCGGCAGTGGACGCGCGCATCAGCACCAGAGCGGCCGCGCCGTCGTTGATCGACGAGCTGGACGCGGCGGTGATGGTGCCGTCTTTTTTGAACGCGGGCTTGAGGCTGGGGATTTTGTCGAGCTTGACCTTGCCCGGCCCTTCGTCGACCGACACCAGGCGCTCGCCGCTGCGGTCTTTCACCGCAACAGGGGCGATTTCGGCGGCGAAGGCACCGCTCTCGGTGGCGGCTTTGGCGCGCTGCACGCTGGCGGTGGCAAAGGCGTCTTGTTGCTCGCGGGTGAATTGGTATTTGGCGGCGCAGTCTTCACCAAAGGTGCCCATGCTGCGGCCGGGCTCATAGGCGTCTTCCAGGCCGTCGAGCATCATGTGGTCGTACACCTTGTCGTGACCGATGCGGTAACCGCCCCGGCCTTTTTGCAGCAGATAGGGCGCGTTGGTCATGCTCTCCATGCCGCCGGCCACCATGACGGTGGCGCTGCCGGCCAGCAACATGTCGTGCGCCAGCATGGTGGCCTTCATGCCCGAGCCACACATCTTGGACAAGGTGACCGCACCGGCCGACAGCGGCAGGCCGGCCTTGAGCGCGGCTTGGCGCGCCGGGGCCTGGCCTTGGCCGGCCATCAGGCAGTTGCCGAACAGCACCTCGTCGACAGCGGCGCCGTCCACACCGGCGCGCTCCATGGCTGCGCGAATGGCCACGCCGCCCAGATCGTGGGCGGCAAGGCTGGCGAAATCGCTCTGGAAGCTGCCCATCGGGGTGCGGGCGGCGCTGACGATGACCACGGGGTCGGCGTGCATGGGGTTCATGGCTTGTCTCCTGTCAGAGGTTTGGCTAGTGGAATTCAAACAGATGGGCAGACGCCCGTGTGGCTGCGGGCCGCCACGTCCGCCACCGCGTCGCGGTGGATGCGATCGAGGTCTTCGCTGCCCTCCACCGTCATCAACAAGTCTTGCAGCAGGCCGTCGCGCAGGCCGTATACCCAGCCGTGCAGCGACAGCGCCTGGCCACGCGACCAGGCGTCTTGCACCACGGTGGTCTGCGCCACGTTCATGACTTGCTCAATCACATTGAGTTCGCACAGCGCATCGACCCGACGCTCCAACGGGGTGTCGGCCAACAGGGCCGCATGGCGATCGCGCACATCTTTGATGTGGCGCAGCCAGTTGTCGGCCAGACCAACTCGCACATCGTTGAGCGCGGCGGTGACGCCGCCGCAGCCGTAATGACCCACCACCATCAGGTGCTCAACCTTCAACTGATCGACCGCGTACTGGATGGTGGAGAGGCAGTTCAAATCGGTGGGCACCACCACATTGGCCACATTGCGGTGAACAAACACCTCGCCGGGCGCAAGACCGGTGATCTGGTTGGCGGGCACACGGCTGTCTGAGCAGCCGATCCACATATAGCGCGGGTTCTGCTGCTGCGAGAGCGCGGTGAAAAATCCTGGGCGGTCGACTTCCATCTGTGCCGCCCAGGCACGGTTGTGCGCAAGAAGGTGGCGCAGTGGCATCAGCAGGTCTCGGCAAACAGCTCGCGACCGATCAGCATGCGGCGGATCTCGCTGGTGCCGGCGCCAATCTCGTACAGCTTGGCGTCGCGCCACAGGCGACCCAAGGGGTATTCGTTGATGTAGCCGTTGCCACCAAAAATTTGCACGCCCTCACCGGCCATCCAGGTGGCTTTTTCGGCGGTCCACAAAATGACCGAGGCGCAGTCTTTGCGCACCTGGCGCACGTGGTCGGTACCCAGCGAATCGAGGTTTTTGGCCACGGTGTAGGCAAAGGCGCGTGCGGCTTGCAACACGGTGTACATATCGGCCACCTTGCCCTGAATCAGCTGGAACTCACCAATGCTTTGGCCAAACTGCTTGCGGTCGTGGATGTAGGGAATCACGTTGTCCATCACCGACTGCATGATGCCCAGCGGGCCGCCGCTGAGGACCGCACGTTCGTAGTCCAAACCGCTCATGAGCACCTTGGCGCCCATGTTGAGGCCGCCCAGAATGTTCTCGGCTGGCACCTCAACGTTCTGAAACACCAGCTCACCGGTGTGGCTGCCGCGCATGCCGAGCTTGTCGAGCTTTTGCGCGATGCTGAAGCCGGGCATGCCCTTCTCGATCAGGAAGGCGGTCACACCGCGCGCGCCCATCTCGGGCTCGGTCTTGGCGTAGACCACCAAGGTGTCGGCGTCCGGGCCGTTGGTGATCCACATCTTGTTGCCGTTGAGCAGGTAGAAGCCGCCCTTGTCTTCGGCTTTGAGCTTCATGCTGATCACGTCAGAGCCCGCCCCGGGCTCGCTCATGGCCAGCGCACCAATGTGTTCGCCGCTGATGAGCTTGGGCAAGTATTTTTGTTTTTGTGCTTCGTTGCCGTTGCGGTTGATCTGGTTCACGCACAGGTTGCTGTGCGCGCCGTACGAAAGCCCCACCGAGGCGCTGGCGCGGCTGATTTCTTCCATCGCCACCATGTGCGCCAGGTAGCCCATGTTGGCGCCGCCGTACTGCTCGGGCACGGTGATGCCCAGCACGCCCAGATCGCCCATCTTGCGCCAGCAGTCCATGGGGAACTGGTCGCTGCGGTCG
>CAMBOY010000002.1 GCA_945869245.1 Hydrogenophaga intermedia | reverse complement strand
GACACCGGTGGAGAAAGCCACGGTCGAAATGGTGGCGCTGATGTTCCTGAGCATCTTGTCCGAAGAGCGCATCCTGCCGAGTGTGCGGGTCTGGTTCGCACGCCTGCAAATGCCGGTGTTGCGCCTGGCCTTGTCGGAGCCGACGTTTTTTGGCGCCTTGCACCACCCCGCACGCAAGCTGATCGACCGCATGGGCTCGTGTGTGCTGGGTTTTGAGTCGAGTGCTGGCCCTCAGGCGCTGGAGGCAGAAATCCGGCGTGTGGTGCAGGTGATTGAGCAATATCCCGAGACCGGTCGGCGGGTGTTCGAACTCATGAGCGAGGAGTTTGAGAAATTCCTCGCCACTTTCTTGACCGCCAAGGACCGCACCCGCAAAGTGGTGGGTGTGGCACAGCAAGTCGAACACAAAGAGACCTTGGCCATCCAGTACACGATTGAGCTGCGCAAATGGCTCACCGATCTGCCGGTCAGCGAGGCGTTGCGGGACTTTGTGTACAAGGTGTGGGTGGAGGTGCTGGCGGTGTCGGCGGTCAAACACGGCCCCAAAGACGCCAAGACCTTGCGCCACAAACAAACCGCTCACGACTTGCTGTGGGCGGCGAGCGCCAAGCCAAGCCGGGCCGAGCGCGCTCGGGTGATCGACCAAATGCCCGCGCTGCTGCAACAGCTGCGCGACGGCATGGCCCTGCTGGGCTTTGAGGCCGATGAACAAGACGGGCACATCGCGCTGGTGCGCCAGCACCTGACCGAGGCGTTCCTGTCGCGCGGCCCGTCGATCCCGCAAGAACGCCTGGACGAATTGGCCGCCCGCTTGGCCGACCTGGAAGACATCTTGCCCGAGGGCGATTTGGTCGACTTGGCGCTCGACCCAGAGAGCGTGGCCCTGCTGGTGGGCGAAGACTTGGGCGACTTTGAACTGGTGGAGCGCGGCGGCAGCATGCCCACCGAGGCCATGATGGATTGGGCCAGCGAGTTGCCTGTGGGCGAATGGTTCGAGCTCGACCACAACGGCAAGATGGGCCAGGTGCAACTGGCTTGGCGCAGCCAGCGGGGTCAGTTGCTGTTGTTTGTGGATGTACAGCAGCGCTGCCTGCTGTTCCCGCTGCAACGGGTGGGGGCCTATTTGCAAGCGGGTTTGTTGTTGCCGGCCGAAGACGAGGCGCTCACGGTAAGGGCAACCCGCGACGCCTTGGCCAAACTCGACGCCAACCCCGAGCGTTTGCTGGGCTGACGCACGCCAGGTCGCTCAGGCCAGCACGCGCCGCTGCAACAAGCCCCCGGGCAAGCGCTGCACCTGCCCCGCCAGCTCCAGGGTCAGCAGTTCGGCCTGCAAGGCGGCAGTGGGCCACCCGCAACGGGCTTGCAAGGCGTCTAGGCTCACGGGGTCGTGCCCCAAGTGGGCCAACAAATCGCTGGTCTGTGTATCGGTGTCGCACGGCTGCGGCGCGGCCTGGGGAGCCGCTGCATCGGCTGGCCAGCGCAAATCGTCCATCACATCGTGCGCCGACTCCACCAGTTTGGCGCCTTGACGGATCAGGGCGTGGCAACCCCGCGATTGCGGCGAGTGGATGGAGCCCGGAATGGCAAACACCTCGCGGCCTTGCTCCAAGGCCATGCGTGCGGTGATCAGCGAACCCGATTGCAAGGCCGCCTCGACCACCAAGGTGCCCTGCGCCAGCGCCGAGATGATGCGGTTGCGTTGCGGGAAATGGTGCGCCAGCGGCGGGGTCCCCAGCGGGTATTCGCTGACGATGGCACCCTGCAAGCGGATGCGCTGCGCCAACTCGCGGTGGCGGGCGGGATACACCCGGTCCAGGCCGGTGCCCACCACCGCAATGGTGGGGGCGCCGCTGCGTAGTGCGCCCTCATGGGCGGCGCCATCGATGCCCAGCGCCAGACCCGACACGGTGGCCACGCCTTGTGCACCCAGGGCTTGCGCAAATGCCAAGGCGTTGTCGGCGCCCTGGGGTGTGGGGTTGCGGCTGCCCACCACCGCCAGCCGGCGCGGCCAACGCAAGGCCGACAGATCCCCCAGCACCGACAGCACCAGCGGCGGGTCGTCGGTCTGCAGAAGATCGCTGGGGTAGTCCGGGTGCCCGAGCGGCAACCAATGGTGATCGGGCGCGGCGTGCAGCCACTGGAGCAAGGCCTGGGTGGCACCATCCAGGTCCGGGGGCGGGATGTGCAACAGACCAGCGATTTTTTTGCCTACCACCGCTTCCCAGGCCGACGGCGCTTGGCGCCAGATCGCTTGCGGCTCGCCCAACGCGCGCAACAGGGCGCGCGCGCTGTCGCGGCCCACGCCCGCACACAGCAACAAACGCAGCCAGGCGTGGGCTTCGTCCGGCGACGGCGGCGGGCGGGGCAACACGGTCAACGTTCGGTGATGCGATCGCCCACTTTCACTGCATCCAAGTTGCTCAGGATGAGTGCGTACGCCACTTTGTCGAAACTGCGGAACACGACCAAGCGGCCATTGTTCTCACCGCTGATTTCCAGCGGGGTGGCTTGGCCATCGGTGCGGTCGGCCACTTGGCGCGAATCTTTCAACACCGACAGCAAATGCCCCGGCTCCAGACCATGGGCGGTGCCCCGGTTGATCACCACAATTTGGTTTTGGCCCGCAAAGGTGACCGCATTGCCGTACACGCCCAACACCTGCCCCTGCACCGCAAAGCTCGGCTGACTGGGCTTGATCTGCTTGAAATCGACCGCGGCCACTGGGAACAGCCGGTCGCCGACACGCACTTCTTCTTTCACCCCCGTGATGCGCAGCACCGCCGGCACCACCGGCGCGCCCAGGCTGCCATCGGCACGGGTGCTCAGACGCTCTTCTTCGAGCAAACTGGCTTTGCCAACAAACTGCACCTCGTGGCCCAACACCTCGCCGGTGACCGGGTCGCGCAGCGCACGCGTGGTGCGCCCAATGCGGAATTCGGCGCCTTGGGCGCGGGTGAAAAACGGCCCTGTTGTGCCGCTGCCGGTGCGCGCAAACGCGCGATCGCCCTGGCTCAGGAGGAGACGGCTTTCCGGCGTGGCCACGATGCGGGGCATGCGCTCCAAGTCGCTCAAGGTCAGCACGTCGACCTCGGCCAAAAACGCGTCGACGCCGGATCGGCTCACCAAAGCGGACAAGTCGGTGGGCACCGGTTCGACGCGGGCGCGCGGCGACAGCTTCACAGTCGGCACAGTGGCCGTGGGCTGGGCCCACACAGCGGGTGCGGTCAGCAATGTCAGGCTGCAAAGACCCCCCAACAGGGTGGATGTGCGAATCAGGGCTTGGCGAATCATGGTCTGAATGGGAAAACAGATGAGGGCAGCCGGCGGGCTTCCATTGTGAACCGCCGAGCAGGGCAACTCAACGATACCACCCCCGCCGGCTCCGGTCGACGCCAAAAACCGGGAAAATATCCGCTTTTGCTGCGTTCCCCAATGCCCGCCATGAGTGACACCACCGCACCCGCTTTGCTGACCATCCTGCGCTACCCCGATCCGCGCCTGCACACCGTGGCCCAAGCGGTGGCGGCGGTGGACGAGCGCATCCGCGCTTTGGTTGAGCGCATGTTCGCCACCATGTACGACGCCAACGGCATCGGGCTGGCGGCCACCCAAGTGGACGTACACGAGCGGCTGATCGTGATCGACGTGAGCGAGGAACGCCAGCAGCGGCTGGTTCTGATCAACCCCGAAGTGGAATGGGCCAGCCCCGAGACGCGAAAAGGCGACGAAGGCTGCCTGTCGGTGCCCGGCATTTACGACGGGGTGGAGCGCTCGGTGGCGATTCGGGTGCGGGCGCTCGACGAACAGGGGAACAGCCGCGTGATCGAGGCCGATGGCCTGCTGGCGGTGTGCATCCAGCACGAAATGGACCACCTGATGGGCAAGGTGTTTGTGGAATACCTGTCGCCGCTCAAGCGCAACCGCATCAAATCGAAACTGGTCAAGGCCGAGCGCGACGCGCGCCGCTGACCCACCGGTTGCCGGCCCCGCCAGCAGCCCACGGGGCCGGGCGGCAGGCCTTACAAGGACAGAACATGAGAGTGGTTTTTGCGGGCACGCCCGAGTTCGCCCGCGTGGCGCTGGACGCGCTGGTGCGCGCCGGCTTTGCTGTGCCGCTGGTGCTGACCCAACCCGACCGCCCGGCGGGCCGGGGCATGAAGCTGCAAGCCTCGGCGGTGAAACAGTCGGCGCTGGCGCACGGTATCCCGGTGGCGCAGCCGCGCAGCCTCAAACTCGACGGCAAATTCCCCGAGGACGCCGCCGCCGCCCGCCAGGCGCTGATCGACGCCCGCGCCGACGCCATGGTCGTCGCCGCCTACGGCCTGATCCTGCCGCAGTGGGTGCTGGACCTCATGAGCGCCGCCGGGCCGCCCCAAGGCGCAAACGCCCCCGTGGGGGGCAGCGACCCAGCGCAGCGGCGGAGCGTGGGGGCCCTCAACATTCATGGCTCGCTGCTGCCGCGCTGGCGCGGCGCCGCGCCCATTCACCGCGCCATTGAGGCGGGTGACACCGAGACCGGTGTCACCATCATGCAAATGGACGCAGGTCTGGACACCGGCGACATGCTGCTGGTGGAGCGCCTGCCCATTGCCGACACCGACACCACCGCCACGCTGCACGACCAGCTCGCCGCCTTGGGCGCACGCCTGATGGTAGAGGCGCTGGAACTGGCCGCTTGCGGAGGCCTCACGCCCCTGCGCCAGCCCGACGCGGGCGTGACCTATGCGCACAAAATTGAAAAGGCCGAGGCGCAGATCGACTGGCAGCAGAACGCGGCCACACTGGCGCGCCGGGTGCGGGCGTTTGACCCATTCCCCGGCGTGCAGGCGCTATGGGTGGGCGAGCCACTCAAGATTTGGGGCGCGCAGGCGCTGCCTGATGGACCTGCGGGTGCGTTGCCCGGCACGGTGCTGGCGGTGGACGACACGGGGGTGCGGGTGCAGACCGGCTCGGGCAGCCTGTTGCTGACCGAATTGCAGCGCGCCGGCAGCAAGCGCCTGAGCGCGCGCGAATTCCTGCGCGGCCATCCCATCGCTGTGGGTGAGCGGCTCGGGCCCCAACCCGACGGGGTGGCGGTCTGATGTTCTGGCAAGCGCATCTGCGCGCCCACAGCGAATTTCGCCAGGGCTGGCGCGACCAGACCAGTGTGGCGCTGGGCATCGGCGCCTGGGGGCTGATGACCGGGGTGGCCATGGTGAAGTCGGGGCTGAGCCCGCTGGAGGCCACGCTGATGACGCTGATCGTCTACGCCGGCAGCGCCCAGCTCGCGGCGGTGCCGCTGATCGCATCGGGTGCGCCGCTGTGGGTGATTCTGGCGGCCGCTTTTTGTGTCAACCTGCGCTTTGTGGTGTTCTCGGCGCACTTGCGGCCGCACCTGATGCACCTGCCGCGCTGGCAGCGCGCCATCAGCGGTTATGTGACCGGCGATTTGTCGTACGTGTTTTTTGCCAAGCGTTACCACCAACCGGGTGCGAACGACGCTGAGCGCACCGCGCAGATGGCCTACCTGATGGGCAATTGCGCGGTGAACTATGGCGCGTGGATGAGCTGCAGTCTGATCGGCATTGCGCTGGCCAATGTGATTCCCACCGCCTGGGGGCTGGGTTTTGCCGGCATTTTGGCGCTGGTGGGCGTGCTGTGTTCGCTGGCCAGCAGCCCCTTGCGGGTGGTGTCGGCCACGGTCGCGGGCGCGGCGGCGGTGGCGGCGTTTGCGCTGCCGCTCAAGCTCAACATCTTGGTGGCCATTGCGAGCGCGGTGCTCATCTGCTTGGTGATTGAACAGGCGCTGGGCAAGGCGGAGCCGCACCATGCTTGATCTCGACGGCTGGACCCTGATCACCATCGTGGCCCTGGGGGTGGTGACGGTGGTCACGCGCAGCTTCTTTTTGTTCTCCAGCCGGCCCTGGACCTTGCCGCGCTGGGCGCAGCGTGGTCTGCAATACGCGCCCATTGCAGCGCTGGCGGCGGTGGTGGTGCCCGAGGTGGTGATGAGCCAGGGTCAGCTGATCGGCACCTGGCAAGACGCGCGCATTTTTGCTGCGCTGGCGGGTGCGGCCTGGTTTTTCTGGCAGCGTGGTGTGCTGGGCACCATTGTGTGTGGCATGGCGGTGTATTTGCCGTTGCGCCTGGGCTTGGGCTGGTGAGCCGGTCCTGGCACGTTTTTAAGCGCAGCTTCAGCCAGCCTTAATGGGCGCTTCAGGTGGGCGCGGTGCAATCCTTCTTGTCAGCATGTGCTGTCGATTTTCAGGAAGGTATTTCCATGACCACTCTCTCTTTCAAATCCCTTGCTCTGGCTGTTACCGCTCTGGCGCTGTCGGGCGCCGCTGTGGCCGGCCCCAAGTGCAGCCAACCCAAAGAAAAATGGATGCCCGAAGCCACGTTCAAGTCGCAGCTGGAACAGCAGGGCTACCAGATCAAGACCTTCAAGGTCAGCGGTGGCCAGTGCTACGAGATCTATGGCTTTGACAAGGCCGGCAAAAAGGTTGAGATTTATTTCGACCCCGTGACCGCCGCCGTGCTCGAAAGCAAGTGAGCGAGCAGCCATGAGCGGCTCCGTGTCCAACGGATCGCCAGCGCCACAATCGCGGCCCGTGTGGGACGCTTTTGTGCGCGTGTTCCACTGGGCGCTGGTGGGCTGCGTGCTCACCAACGGCCTGCTGATGGACGATGGCGAGGACTGGCACCGCTGGCTGGGCTACCTGGCCAGCGCGCTGGTGCTGGCGCGGGTGGTGTGGGGCTTTGTGGGTTCCCGCCATGCGCGATTCAGCGACTTCTGGCCCACGCCGGCGCGTGTGCTGGCCCATGTGCGCGGGCTGTGGTCGGGGCAGGCGCCACACCATTGGGGCCACAACCCCGTGGGGGCGTTGATGATGCTGTGGCTCATGGCCCTGGTGTTGTCGCTGGGCCTGACCGGCTGGATGCAGGGACTCGACGCTTTTTGGGGCGAAGAGTGGCTGCAAGACCTGCACGAGGTCTTGGCCGATGCACTGCTCTTGTCGGCCGGTTTGCACGCCGTTGCCGCCATCGGCATGGGTTACCTGGAGCGCACCCGTTTGCTCAAGGCCATGTTCACTGGCGTCAAAGAGCGCTGGTGAATCAGCGGCCCAGACGCCGCTGTTGGCGCCACTGCCACAGGCTCCAGCCCAGCAGGGTGGTGCCACAGCAAATGATGGCGGTCCAAGCGGTGTGGCTCGGGTAATGTGCGCCGCGCAGGGTTTGGGTGCCGCCGGTGACAAAGACCGCCAGCAGCCACAGCCCCAAGGCCCAGCGCGCGGTGCTTGGCGACGGCGTGCCAGCACCTGGGCTGGGCCACCAGAGCGCCAACACCCAGGGCGCAAACGCCAGCGCCGCCGAGGCGTGGCCGCCGGGAAAGCAGCGGCCCGGACCACCATCGCCCACGCCCCAGCGCCAGTGCGACACCAGTTCAGCGCTGCCACCCCACAAGCGCATGTCCCATGGGCAGCTGGTGAGACTGTTGTTTTTGATCAGGTTCACCGCCAGCAGGTTGAGCGTCACCAAGGTGGCGATCCACAGGCGGTCGGTGCGCCAACGCGGGTGGGTGGCGGCTGGCCACAGGGCCCAGATCCACAGCGCCACAAACACCAGCGTGCCCAGTGTGCGGGCACGGTCGTGCAGCCAGCGCTCCAGCAGCCAGTGGTCGCGCAGGGCAAAGCCCTCGGGGCTGCCGATCCAGTGCATAGCGGTGACGTCGAGCCCGCTCCAGTCCCACAGCAAGGTGAGCGCCAGCAGCGCGCACCAAGCCACCCACAGCGTGCGCCCCCTCGGCGCCAGAGATGTGTTGTGCATGCCAGCAATGTGCGGCGCACCGCTTAACGAACGCTTAAGCCGCGGTTAAGTGCCGGCCCGAGATAATGCGATCAGTTCCATTTGAAGAAACCGACACCGCATGCGCGCCTTGGTGATTGAAGACGACGCTGGCATTGCCAGCGGACTGCGCCACGCGCTCACGCAGGCGGGTTATGCCACCGACCTGTGCGACACCGTGGCGGGTGCGCTGACCTTGCTGCGGGCCGAGTGCTACGACTTGGTGTTGTTGGACCTGGGCTTGCCCGATGGCGATGGCCGCACGGTGTTGCAGCGCTTGCGGGCCACCCACACCGCGAACGACAACGGCACCCAGGCGCAGACCCCGGTGATCATCATGACCGCGCGCGACGCAGTGGACGACCGCATCGCGGGACTCGACAGCGGCGCCGACGACTACCTGGTCAAGCCGTTTGATTTGAATGAGCTGCTGGCCCGCTTGCGGGCGGTGCAGCGCCGCATGGCGGGGCGGGCACACCCCACCATTCGCCATGGCACGCTGGAGCTGGACCCCGCTGCCCGTGTGGTGACGCTGGCTGGCGACCCGGTGGCCTTGGGCGTGCGCGAATTTGACCTGCTGCACACCTTGTTACAGGCCAGTCCCCGGGTGCTGAGCAAGGCCCAGCTGGAAGCGGCGCTCTACCCGCTGGGCGAGGGCCTAGAGAGCAATGCGATGGAGGTGCATGTGCACCACCTGCGCCGCAAGCTGGGCGACGGTGTCATTCGCACCCTGCGTGGCGTGGGCTACTTTGTGCCACGCGCCGAGGCGTCGCCGTGACGCGACCGATGCGCTCATTGCAGCGCTATCTGATGGCCTGGCTGGCGGGTGTGTTGCTGCTGGTCTGGGCGGTGCAGCTGGTGGCGGCTTGGCGCACCGGCCACCACGAAGCCGAAGAAATCACCGACGGACAACTGATTGCGGTGGCACGCCTGTGGCTGGGCACCTCGCCCCAAGCGTCTGGCGCCTTGGCGCCCTTGATCGCCCCCGAGCGCGTGCGCGAGTACGTGCAAGACGTGGCGGTGCTGCGTTGGGTAGAAGGGCGCTTGGTCACCGACACCCACGCCCTGGCCAGCCAATGGCCGGCGCAGCTGCCCACCGGCTTTTCTGTGGTCCGGCTAGAGCATGCGGGCGAGACCGACGACTGGCGCGTCTACCAGACCGAGCAGCTGGGCCCTGCGGGCGTGGACCGGCTGGCGGTGCTGATGAACATGGACCACCGGGTGGACCTGGGCAGCGACATGGCCGAGCACCTGATGGCGCCGTCGCTGTTGCTGCTGCCGCTTGCGCTGGCTTTGCTGGCTCTGGCGCTGCGTCGGGGGCTGGCGCCACTGCGCGATTTGTCCGACGACATCGACGCAGTGCAAGGCGCGCCGGGTGAGCGTCTGCACCGGCCACACCAATTCACCGAATTCGCAAGCACCGTGCGCGCCCTGCACGGCCTGCTGGACCGACTGGAGGCGCAGCGCGCCAACGAGCGCGCTTTTGCGTCCGACCTGGCCCACGAGCTGCGCACGCCGCTGGCGGCGCTGGCGCTGCAGGCACGGGCGGTGGCCGACGGTGCGCCACCCGCGCACGCCCGCGCGCTGGAGACCGAAGCCCTGCGCGCCGGGACCATCCTGAGCCAGTTGCTCGCGCTGGCGCGCTTGGAGTCGGGCCGGGCGCCAGCGGCCACCACAGTGGGCTTGCGCGCTTGCGCGGCACACGTGTTGTCGGACCGGGCGCAGGCCGCGCTGGACAGCGGCCACGAGCTGGCGCTGCAAGACGGTGGTGAGGCGGTGGTGGTACACGCCCAGACCATGGCGGTGGAGTTGGCGATCCGCAATTTGGTCGATAACGCGCTGCGCCACACCCCGGCGGGCACACGGATCGAGGTGTCGGTGTGGAGCGATGCGCAAGCGCAGGGTGTGGCAGTGGAAGACTGGCCCAGCGGGCACGCGCGTGACCGCGCACCCGATCCAGACGGCCTGGGCCTGGGCCTGCGCTTGGTGGAGCGTTTGCTGGCCAGCCAAGGGGCGGCCTTGCACATGGAACACAAGCTGCCAGGCGGGCGCCGGGCCTGTATCGCCTGGGTCCGCGGCGATGCCTCGGCCCACTTAAGCCGCTCTTAATCCGCCGCGCGCACAGTGCGCCGATCCTGTCGTTGGGGTCGGAGTATGTGCAACACAATCAAGAGAGCGGCGGCGCCTGCGGCGCCGATCGCACGCGACGCGTGGTCGGCGCAGACCGTGTGGTGGCTGGTGGGTTTGTGGCTTGCGACGGTGGGCAATCTGCCCCTGTGGCAATCGGTTTGGGGTATGGGCTTGCCCGCAACAGCGCTGGCCATGGGCGCCTTGGTGCTGCTGCTGTGGCTGGCGCTGATGCCATTGCTGGCTTGGCCCTGGACCTTCAAGCCGCTGGTGGTGCTGGCGGTGCTGGTGTGTGCGTTCAACACCCATTTCATGCGCACCTACGGCGTGGTGATCGACCCCAGCATGATGGCCAATGCACTGGCCACCGATGCGCGTGAGGTGCGCGATTTGTTGTCGTGGTCGCTGGTCGGCACGGTGTTGCTGGTGGCCGGACCAGCCTGGTGGCTCATGTGGCGTGTGCCGGTGCGCCATCCGCAGGGCTGGCGCAGCGCCGGACAGCGGGTGTCGCTGCTGCTGCTGGCGGTGCTGGGACTGGCGCTGGTGTTGTGGCTGAGCTACGCCGATCTGGCCTCGCTGATGCGCAACCACAAACCAGTGCGCTACCAGATCAACCCCTTCAACACGGTGTATGGCTTGGCGCACCTGGCCACACAGCAGGCGCCGGGTGTGGCCCAGCCGCTGGAGCCGGTGGGCACCGACGCCCGCGTGGTGCGTGCGGCGGGTGACAAGCCGCCGCTCTTGGTGCTGGTGGTAGGCGAAACCGCGCGGGCCGCCAACTTTGGCCTGTCGGGCTACGAGCGCGCCACCACACCCGCCTTGCAGCGCTGGATGCAACAGGGTCAGATGGTCTACTGGCAGCAGGCCAGCTCGTGTGGCACCAACACCCATGTGTCGGTGCCGTGCATGTTTTCGCCCTTGACCGGAGACCAGGGCGGCGACGAGCGCCCGCGCCACGAGAACCTGCTCGATGTGTTGCAGCGCGCGGGTTTGGCGGTGCTGTGGCTGGACAACCAGTCGGGCTGCAAGGGGGTGTGTGACCGCGTGCCCAACGCCCCTATGGCCCAAGACGCCGATCCCCGTTGGTGCCAAGACGGCGAATGCCTGGACGAAGCCATGCTCCAAGGACTAGACGAGCGCCTGCAAGCGCTGGAGCCCGCGCGCCGCGCCCAAGGCGTGGTGCTGGTGCTCCACCAAATGGGCAGCCACGGCCCCGCGTATTTCAAACGCACCCCGGCCGATCGCAAACCCTTCATGCCCGAATGCACCAACGTGACGCTGGCTGAGTGCCCACCCGATCAGCTGCACAACGCCTACGACAACACCATCGCTTACACCGACCATGTGCTCGACCAGACTCTGTTGTGGCTGCAGGCGCGTGAGCGGGACGGTCAATACGCCACTGGCCTGGTGTACGCGTCCGACCATGGCGAGTCGCTCGGCGAAAAAGGCCTGTATCTGCACGGCGCGCCGCGTGCGTTTGCGCCGAGTGAGCAAATCCATGTGCCCATGCTGGCCTGGTACTCGCCCACCTTGGCCAAGCAGTTGCGGCTGGATGTGGGCTGTCTGCGCCAGCGCGCACACGAACCGGTGTCGCACGACCACCTGTTTCACACCACGCTGGGCGTGATGGGTGTGCAGACCCAAGCACACCGTCCCGAGCTGGATTGGCAAACCCCCTGTATGGCACGGTAATCGGCTGGTAACTTGGACGGTAACGGCGTTTCCTACAATCGGGTGGCCACTTTTTTGCTGCCGGCGTGGCAGCGCATCACCGACCGATCACCATGCAATTCATCCGCTTCTCCGATCTCTGCGCCCAAGGGCAGGCCACCGGCCGCCGTGTGTTCATTCGCGCCGACCTCAATGTGCCGCAAAACGACGCCGGTGAGATCACCGAAGACACCCGCATCCGCGCCAGCGTGCCGGCCATCCGCATGGCACTGGACGCCGGCGCGGCGGTCATGGTGACCAGCCACCTGGGGCGTCCCACCGAAGGCGAATTCAAGCCTGAAGATTCGCTCGCACCCGTGGCCAAGCGCCTAGGCGAACTGCTGGGCCGCGAGGTGCCGTTGATCGCCAATTGGGTCGATGGCGTCACCGTCGAACCCGGCCAGCTGGTGCTGCTGGAGAACTGCCGCGTCAACAAGGGCGAAAAGAAAAACAACGAAGAACTGGCCCGCAAAATGGCTGCGCTGTGCGACATCTTTGTGCACGACGCCTTTGGCACCGCCCACCGCGCCGAAGGCACCACGTATGGCATCGCCCAGTTTGCGCCGGTGGCCTGCGCCGGCCCGCTGCTGGCGGCCGAAATGGACGCGATTGCCAAAGCCCTGGCCAACCCGAAGCGCCCGCTGATCGCCATCGTGGCGGGCAGCAAGGTCAGCACCAAGCTCACGATTTTGCAAAGCCTGGCCAAGAACGTGGACGGCCTGATTGTGGGCGGCGGCATCGCCAACACCTTCATGCTCGCCGCTGGCCTGAACATCGGCAAAAGCCTGGCCGAGGCCGATCTGGTGGGCGAGGCCAAGGCGGTGATTGAGGCCATGAAAGCGCGCGGCGCCGCAGTGCCGATCCCGACCGATGTGGTGGTGGCCAAAACCTTCGCCGCCGACGCACCGGCCACGGTGAAACAGGCCACCGAGGTGGCCGACGACGACCTGATTCTCGATATTGGGCCCGAAACCGCCGCTCAATTGGCCGCGCAGCTCATGGTCGCCGGCACCATCGTCTGGAACGGCCCGGTGGGCGTGTTTGAATTCGCCGCTTTTGAAGGTGGCACCAAGGCCATTGCCCAGGCCATCGCCGCATCGCCAGCCTTCAGCATCGCCGGTGGTGGCGACACACTGGCGGCCATTGCCAAGTACGGCATCGAGCAAGACGTGGGCTACATCTCCACCGGTGGCGGCGCTTTTCTGGAAGTGCTCGAAGGCAAAACCTTGCCGGCATTTGAGATTTTGGCCAAGCGCGCGGCCTGAATCCCTTGGAGCTTAGCGCGGCGTCGGCGCTTCCATCACCAGCCGAATGCCCACCAGCGTGTAGCGCGTGCTCTCGCTGTTCCAGTTGCGGTAGCCGCAGCGTGCGTACATCGGCCAGGTGTGCCAAGAGCCGCCACGGCGCACCCGCACGCTGCCAGTGGCTGGCCCGCTGGGGTCGGTGGCCGGCGACCGCGCGGCGGCTTGAGCGTAGCTGTCGTCACCGTGGAAGTCCTGCGTCCATTCCCACACATTGCCCAGCATGTCGTACACGCCAAACCCGTTGGGCGCGAAGCTGCCCACCGGGGCGGTGAACGCGTGGCCGTCTGCGGTGTTGAGCGCAAACGCGGCCCAGGGCGCCCAATGGCGGGCGGCGTTGGCGTCGAACACATTGGCCTGCCCGATCAGGGCCGAGGGGTGGTCGCCGCCGGGGTAGAGCGTGGCGGAGCCAGCCCGGCACACGTATTCCCATTCGGCTTCGGTGGGCAGACGGTAGCGCTGGCCGTGTTGTGCGCTGAGCCAGCGCGCCAGCGCCTGCGCATCGCCCCAAGTGACATTGACCACCGGGTGCCGATCGGTTTGAGCAAAACCGGTGTGTTGCCACGAGTAGCGCGGATCGCGGCCTTCGAAGGCTTCGCCTTTTCCGGTGGACACCGCCGGGTGCTGCGGGTTGAAGCCATAGCCCCCGGTGCCGTCGGCCACCGATTCCGGCACATGGCCGGAGCGTTGCAGGAAGGCGCGGAACTGCCCTACCGTCACCTCATGGGCCGAGATAAAAAACGGCCGACTGATGTGTACGGTGTACCGGGGGTATTCGTCGCGCAGATCAAGCAGGCGTTGCAGGTCGTAGCCAGGAAACAGCGGCGCCATTTGCTGGGCCGACAAGTGGTTGCCCATCTCAAACCGCCCAGCGGCGATGGGCACCATGGTCATGCCCAGGGTGTTGCGGACCGTTGCTGGGGTCTCGGCCGTTTGCGCCGTGGCGCAGTGACAGGCGGTGAGGGTGATCAGGGCGGTGGCGAGCCCACTGTGTGCGTACATGGTCTGTCTCCTCGGTCGGGCCTCAGCATACACAGCGGCCAGTGCCGCAAAACTGTTCAGCGTTCAGCCCGCCGACGGCAGCCGCAAGGTGGCGCGCAAGCCTCCGAGTGGGCTTTGGTCGAGCGTGAGCCCGCCGCCGTACAGCCCAGCCAGTTCGGTGACGATGGCCAGTCCAAGACCGCTTCCGGGGAGGGACTCGTCCAAACGCACGCCGCGCTGCAGCACGGCCGCGCGTTGCTCGGGCGCGATGCCAGGGCCGTCGTCGTTCACCGCCAGCAACAGCTGGGCGCCATCGCGACGCACATCCACATGCACCGCTGAGCGCGCACTGCGGCAGGCGTTGTCCAGCAGATTGCCCAACATCTCCTGCAGGTCTTGTTCTTCGCCAGCGCAGGCCCAGTCGGCGGGCACTGCGTCGGCACTCAGTTGCAACCCACGCTCGGCGTTGAGCTTGCCCATCACCCGCAGCAGGCCGTCGATCAAGGGTGCCAGCGGCGTGCGCTGGCCAGGCAGGTGGCCGGTGGCGGCGGCGCGCGCACGCGCCAAGTGCCAGTGAATGTGGCGCTGGGCCAGCGCCACCTGCTCGCGCACCAGCGGCGCCAGCGCCGCGTCGGTCGACTGCCGGGCCGCGTTGTCCAGCACCGCCAGAGGGGTTTTGAGCGCGTGTGCCAAGTTGCCGGCTTGGGTGCGGGCACGGCTCACCACCTCGGTGTTGCGATCCAACACCCCATTAAAGCCGTCAATCAGCGGCTGCACCTCGACGGGGAAGCGGCCTTCCAAGCGCTGGGTATGGCCCTCGTGTACCCGGGTCAGCGCCCCCTGCAAGACCTTAAGCGGCGCCAGTCCCACCGCCACCTGCGCCCAAGCGGCCAGCGCCAGCAGCAGGCCCAAGCCAGCCAGTGAGGCGGCCAGCACGCCCTGAAAATCGTTCACCGCCACCAGCGCGTCCCGGGTATCGGCCGCCACCATCAGGCGCCAGCGCGCACCGGGTGCATCGCTGATCAGTAGCGACCGTTCGACCACCCGCAGCGCCTCGCCCTGTGGTCCGGTGCTGTCGTGGCGGTGCAAGCCGCCGTCGGCCAGTGCGTCGGTCTCCAGCCGCAACTCGCTGTCCCACAACGAGCGCGACCGCAGTACGCCCCGGCGCGCGCCACCCTCACCCATGACATCGAGCTGCCAGTACAGGCCCGACAAGGGTCGGGCCCAGCGCGGATCGGTCAGCCGGCTGGTGTCGATCTGCGGCTGGCCTTGGATATCCAGTGTCAATCGTGCGGTCAGCTGGTCGAGTTGCTGCACCAACGCCACGTCGAACTGGCGCAGCACATGGTCGCGGAACAGACCGCCGAGCCACACATGCGCACCCACCAGCGCCAGCGCCAGCGTCACCAGCGTGGCGGCCAGCAGTCGCAGGCGCAGCGAGCCAACGCGCCCAGGCGTCATGCCACCACCAGCCGATAACCCAGACCGCGCACCGTCTCAATCAGACCCGGTGGCAGCTTCTTGCGCAGGCGGCCCACAAACACCTCGATGGTGTTGGAGTCGCGGTCGAAGTCCTGTGCGTAGATGTGCTCGGTGAGTTCACCACGCGACACCACCGCGCCGGGGCGGTGCATCAGGTAGTCGAGCACTTTGAATTCGTGGCTGGTGAGCACCACCGGCTGGCCGCCCAGTGTGACGCGGCCACTGCGGGTGTCGAGCTGCACATCGCCGCAACGCAACACCGGCGAGGCCTGGCCGGCGGCGCGGCGGATCAGCGCACGCAGGCGGGCCAGCAGCTCTTCCCAGTGGAAGGGTTTGGTCAGGTAATCGTCGGCCCCGGCGTCGATGCCGGCGACTTTTTCGCTCCAGTTGTCGCGCGCGGTGAGGATGAGCACCGGCATGGTGCGGCCAGCGTCGCGCCAGCGCTTGAGCACCGTCAGGCCATCGAGCACCGGCAGGCCCAAATCCAGGACAACGGCGTCAAAGGTCTCGGTGTCGCCCAAGAAATGGGCGTCGCGGCCGTTGTCGGCCTCGTCCACCGCATAGGCGGCGGCTTGCAGCACCTCGCGCAGCTGGGCGCGTAGGGTGGGTTCGTCTTCAACCAGCAGGATGCGCATAGCCCAAGAGTATCAGCGCCGCTCGTCCCGCACACGGCGCTTGAGCACCGCACCGGTGGCCGCGTCGATTTCCAGCTTCATCAGGCGACCGCCCGCTTGCAGCAGCTTGACCTCGTAGACCCAGTGGCCGTCTTCATGCTCCAGCTCCACTTCCAGCACTTGGCCGGCTTGCTCGCGCTCCAGGCGCGCCAGCACAGTGGCCAGCGGCAGCACTTGGCCCGCTTGCAGCGCCGCCCGGGCGCGGTCTTGCTCGCTGTCGGCGCGTGCTGGCACAGCGCCGAGGCACAGCGCCAAAGCACAGAGCGTGGGGATCAACCGGTGTGTCATGGCTGGGCATGGTAGGGGGGCGTGTCTGAACGGCAGATGAATGGGCACTTCAGCTTGCATTCAAGCCCAACTGAACACACTGAGCGCATTCCTCCACACATCGCTGCCACGCAGACCTCACATGACACACCGCTCCCTGCTCTCCATCGCCTTGGGCGCCGCTCTGGCGCTGGCTGCCCTTAACCCCGCCGTGGCGGGAGACACCACACCAGCCCAGCAACAGGCGCGCTGGAGCGCAGAAGCCGGCGCGCCCGCCAACGCCGCCCGCGGCCAGACCTTTTTCACGGGCCGCCACGGCGGCGAATGGTCGTGCGCTTCGTGCCACGGCCAGCCGCCCACCGCCGACGGCAAGCACGCCAGCACCGGCAAAACGATCGCCCCCCTGGCGCCAGCCTTCAACGCCAAGGCCTTCACCAACACCGCCAAAGCCGACAAATGGTTTCGCCGCAACTGCAAAGACGTGCTGTCGCGCGAATGCAGCGCGGCCGAAAAAGCCGATGTGCTGGCCTACCTCAACAGCCTGAAATGACAACGGAGAAACCCATGCGACTGTCACACCTCACCCCTTCCCTGTTGCTCCTGTGTGGCCTGGGCGCCACCACGCTGGCCCTGGCCGACAGCGGCCGCGCCATGCCGCGCGTGGTCCCGCCGGCTTATACCCAGGAATGTGCGTCTTGCCACACCGCCTACCCGCCGAGCATGCTGCCTGCGGCGTCGTGGCAACGCATCATGGGAGGGCTGGACCGGCACTATGGCACCGACGCCGCGCTGGGCGCCGCCACGGTGCAGCAGATCGGCGGCTGGCTGCAGACCCATGCCGGCACCTACAAGCGCGTCACCGAGACGCCGCCGCAAGACCGCATCACCCGCTCGGCCTGGTTTGTACGCAAACACGACGAGATCGAGCCCGCCGTCTGGAAACTGCCCAGCGTCAAGAGCGCGGCCAACTGCGCGGCCTGCCACGCAGGCGCCGACCAAGGCCAGTTCGACGACAACAACTTGCGCATGCCCGCCGGCTTAAGCCCACGCCAGCGTTTGGCTTGGCGCGATTGATCAGGAGACACCCCCATGAACACATCACCCACTGTGGACGCCCTCGCCCCCTCGGGCGCACCCACAACAGCACCGGCACCGGCGCGCCGCCTCAGCACCGATGCCCCCACCCGCATGTTCCACTGGCTGTTTGCGCTCAGCTTTGCCGGTGCCTACCTCACCGCCGAGAGCGAGCACTGGAGGCTGATGCACGTCACCCTGGGCTACAGCTTCGCGGGCTTGTTGGTGTTTCGCTTGGTGTACGGGCTGGTGGGGCCGCGACAGGCGCGCCTCGGTCTGTTGTGGCGCAAATTGAGCGCTGCCCCGGCCTGGCTGCGATCGCTCACCGCAGGCGACGCCCCCAACTGGCGGCAAGGCCAGAACCTGGCCATGGCCTTGGCGGTGTGGCTGATGATCGGGCTGGTGCTGCCGCTGACTTTGAGCGGCTACGCCACCTACAACGATTGGGGCGACGTCTTCGGCGGCGACTGGATCGAAGAGAGCCACGAGTTCTTTGGCAACGCTTTTTTGGCCGTGGTGCTGGCCCATCTGGGTCTGATCGCCTTGCTCAGCGCACTGCGCCGCCAGAATATGGTGCGGCCCATGTGGAGTGGGCACTTGCCGGGCAAGGGCCCAAGCCCCGTGCAACACAACCGCACTTGGCTGGCTGCCCTGCTGCTGCTGGCGGTGTTGGCCTTTGGTGCCTGGCAGTGGACCGACTCGCCACGCGGTTTGTTGCCCGCGAGCGGCTGGAGCCTGCAATATGGGGACGATGACGACTGAGGTCTTGTCATGCGACGGGCACGCCCCTGGCGCCCTGCGCGACGCTTCAGCCGTGGCCGGCAATAATGAAGCACCCGCCACGGCCGACGCGCTGCGGCGCGCCGAACACTGGCGTCAGCGGCATATCGAGGAGACAAGAATGACGGCGTTGTATACCCCTTCCCCAGCGCGCTCGAGCGCCATTGCGTCGCGGCGCGACTGCCTGATCCTGGCCACCGCCAGTCTGGGCGTGCTGGCGCCCACCGCCTGGGCACAGCCAGCCTCGGCTGCCGCCGAAGAAGCCAAAGCGCCGCCCTTGCCCGCGCTCGGCTCGCCACTGAATCTGCCGCGCATCGCGCTGCTGGACGGGTCGGTGTACGACCCAGCGACCAGCGCAGGCAAGCCCTTGTTGGTGTACTGGTGGTCGAGCACCTGTCCGTTTTGTGCGCTGCAGACCCCCAGCATGGAAGCGCTCTGGCAGCGCCAAAAAGGCCATGGGCTGCAGATGGTGGCGCTGTCGATTGACCGGGCGCCTGAGCCGGCTGCGGCCTACCTCAAGGCCCGGGGCTACAGCTTTCCTGCCGCTTGGGCCAGCCCAGAGTGGCGCAAAAACTTCCCCAAGCCACGGGGCTTGCCCATCACCCTGCTGCGGGGCCGCAACGGCCAACTGTTGCTGGCCGAAAAGGGCCAGATGTTTGCCGAAGACGTGGACGCCATCGACCGGCTGCTCTGAGCATGTATTGGCCTGTCCAGCACATCCGCCAGCTTGCCCTGGCCGCTTTGACCGCCACCCTGGCCTGGAGCGCGCACGCGCTGGAGGTGCAGTTCAAAGCCGTCGCGCCCAATGTCTACGCTTATGTGGGCGACACCGGAGGCCGCACCTACGAGAACGAGGCGCTCAACGCCAACATTGGTCTGGTGGTGACGCCGGCCGGTGCGCTGCTGATCGACCCCGGCGCCACATGGCAGAGCGCACGCAAGATCGCCGAGGCGGCAAAAAAAGTGACGCCACAAGCGATCCAATGGGTCATCAACACCGGCGGTCAGGACCACCGCTGGATGGGCAATGGATTCTTTCAGGCCCAAGGCGCCGAGATCATGGCCCACGCCAGCGCCGAGGCGGACATGCAAGCCCGTGGCCCCGAGCACCTCAGAGCCAACGCGCCAGTGCTGAAAGAAAAGATGGACGGCACCAACATCGTGTTGCCCACGCGCTGGCTCCAAGGCGCCGACACAACGCTGGTCCTGGGTGGTGTGCAGGTGCACGTGCTGCACCGCGGCGGTGGCCACACGCCCGGCGACATCCTGGTCTGGTTGCCACACAGCGGCGTGGTGTTCACCGGCGACGTGGTCTATGTGGACCGCATCCTGGGCCTGCACCCAGTGAGCAAAACCAAGACCTGGGTGCAGTCCTTCGACGCGCTGCAAACCCTGAACCCGTCCGTGGTGGTGCCTGGTCACGGCCGTGTGACCACGCTGGCGCAGGCACAAAAGGACACCGGCAACTTGCTCCAAGCGCTGCGCGCCCACATGGGCCAGGCGGTGGAAGCGGGCACCGACATTGGGGCTGCGGTCAAGAGCTTTGACGCCGCGCCGTTCAAGCACCTGCAACACGTGGATGTGTGGCTGCCCCAGCTGGCCAACCGCACCTATCTGGAAATGGAGCGGGAGTGATGGCCGCACAGCGCCTGCCCCTTGGTTTGGGTATCGGGCGCCTGGTCGGGCCATGGCAGACCACTGGCATCGAAGATGGGGGTGTCAGACACGGCGGCCATTTGCATCAATCAGCACTTCACCGTCTTCTTTGCTGAACGCGCCTTGCTGTGGTTTGGGCAGGATATCGAGCACAAACTCGGATGGGCGGCACAGGCGCACGCCCAGCGGCGTGGCCACGATCGGGCGGTTGAGCAGAATGGGATGTTGCTGGATCAAGGCCAGCAGCTCTGCGTCGGTCCATGTGGGCTTGCCCAGGTCCAGCTCGGCATAGGGCGTGCCTTTTTCGCGTAGCACCTGGCGCACGGTGGCGCCCATGGCCTGCAGCCACGCTTGGATTTGCGCGGTGCTCGGTGGGGTCTTGAGGTATTCAATGACCGTGGGCTCCACCCCGCTGTTGCGGATCAGAGCCAGCACATTGCGCGAGGTGCCGCAGGCGGGGTTGTGGGTGATGGTGATGTCGGACATGGCGCAGGGCTCCTGGGCTCAGGCGGTCTGGGGCTTCCAGGCGTTGACCATGGCCACCAGCGACAACATCACGGGCACCTCGACCAGCACACCCACCACCGTGGCCAGCGCCGCGCCTGAGTTCAGGCCAAACAGCGAAATCGCCACCGCCACCGCCAGCTCAAAGAAGTTGGAGGTGCCGATCAGGCAAGCCGGCCCCGCCACGTTGTGCGGCAGCTTGAGCAGCTTGGCGCCCCACCAGGTGATGAAGAAAATGCCATAGGTCTGCAAGATCAGGGGAATGGCGATCAGCACAATCACGCCGGGCTTGCTCACAATGGTGTGCGCCTGAAAGCCAAACAGCAGCACCACGGTGGCGATCAGTCCCACCACCGACCAAGGCTTGAGCCGGGCCACCAAAGCGCCCACCGCCGTGGGTGAGCGCCGGCCCAGCAGCTGCCGGGTGGCCATGCCCGCCAGCAGCGGCAGCACCACGTACAACACAGTGGACAGCAGCAGCGTCTCCCAGGGCACGGTCACGTTGGTCACACCGAGCAAGAAGGCGGCAATGGGCGCAAAGGCGAAGACCATGATGATGTCGTTCACCGACACCTGCACCAGGGTGTAGTTGGCGTCGCCTTTGACCAATTGGCTCCAGACAAACACCATGGCGGTGCAGGGCGCCACGCCCAGCAAAATCATGCCGGCGATGTATTCACTGGCCGATTGCGGGTCGACCCAGTCGGCAAACAGGTACTGAAAAAACAGCACCCCCAGCGCGGCCATGGTGAAGGGTTTGATCAGCCAATTCACCACCAGGGTCAGCAGCAGGCCTTGCGGCTTTTTGCCCACGTCTTTGACCGCATGCCAGTCGATCTGGATCATCATGGGGTAAATCATGATCCAGATGAACACGGCCACCACCAAGTTGACCTGCGCCAGCTCCATCGCCGCCACCGCCTGGAACACGCCGGGCGCCAGCGAGCCCAGGCCCACACCGGCCAAGATACCCAGGCCGACCCACACACTCAAGTAACGCTCAAACACACCCATCGCTGGCACCTCGTTCCATGCAGTATGCCCGCGCACGCAGGCGCACGGGCCATCACTCCCAACGCCGGTCTTAGCCGCGCTGGCGACCGATGTCCACCAACTCTTTCTGCAGCGCCAAGCGGTCGAGTTTTTCAAACGGCAGGTTCACCATCAGGGCGATGCGGCGGCTCAAGATCATGAACGCTTCGGCAAAGGCTTTGTGGACCGCGTCGTCATCGCCGCTGACCTCCGCCGGGTCGGGCACACCCCAATGGGCCGACAGCGGCTGACCAGGCCACAGAGGGCACACTTCGCCGGCGGCCTTGTCGCACACGGTGAGCACAAAGTTCATGAGCGGCGCATCGGCTTGGGCGAATTCGCTCCAGTTCTTGCTGCGCAGACTGTCGGTTTTGTAGTGGTTGCGCTGCAGCAGCTCAATGGCCTGCGGATGCACCGCCCCGGCGGGATGGCTGCCGGCGCTGAAGGCGCGAAACCGGCCGCCCCCTAAGTGGTTGAGAATGGATTCGGCCATGATGCTGCGGGCCGAGTTGCCGGTGCACAAAAACAAGACGTTGTAGACAGACATGGGAGGAGCCTTTCGAGTGTGGTTGGAGATGCTGCAGAGTGGGCGCGGGTGGGTTCAGGTCGGCCCCGCACACGCCGCGTCGGCGCAGGGCGAACAATCCAAGCTGGGGCTCACATCCAGACACGGCTGGCCTTGGCAACAGTGCGCGGTCAAGAAGCCGAGCAGCGCGTTCATGGCCGGAATGGACGCGCGGTAGATCAGGTGGCGGCCGTCGCGCTCGGCGGCGATCAGGCCGGCCTGGCTCAATTCCTTGAGATGGAAGGACAAGCCGTTGGGCGCAATGCCCAGCGCGTCCGACATGACACCCGGGGTGAGCCCCTGCGGGCCGGCCACCACCAGCAAGCGATAGGCGCGCAAGCGCGTGTCTTGGGCCAAGGCGGCCAGGGCTTTGACGACGTCGGCTTCTTGCATGGTGCGCACCTCAGACCGTGGATGGGGCAGCCAGCGCCAGCTTGGTGGGCAGCGCCAGCGTGACCAACCAACACACCAGCAGCATCAGCGCGGAGCCCAGCAGCGCATACAGCAGGCCACCCCATTGGTAGAGCAGGCCCGACATCAGCGTGCCAAAGAAGCGGCCCAGTGCGTTGGCGGCGTAATAGAAGCCCACGTCTTCGGCCGCTTTCTCGCTGCCGGCGTAGGCCAAGATCAGGTAGGAGTGCACCGAGGAATTGACCGCAAAAGCGAAGCCGAACAGGCCCAACCCGCCGACCACCCACCACTGCAAATTGGACGCTTCGAGCAGCACCGCTGAGGCAATGCCGACCGGGATCAGCGCCAGCGCCAGCGACCACCAGCGTGCGGCCGGCACTTCGCTGCTCAGGCCGTCCGGACTGCGCTTGACCAGGTTCGGCGCCAGCGCCTGCACCAAACCGTAACCGATGGTCCAGGCCGCGAGAAAGCCGCCCACCATGGTGAAGGTCCAGCCCTGCGAATACAGAAACACTGGCACCCCGACCACAAACCACACGTCGCGCGCGCCGAACAGCGCCACACGGGCGGCGGCCAGGTAGTTGATGCCTTCGTTCTTGGCAAACAGCTCCTTGGCCGACTTCGATGCCTTGGCCTTGCCCATGAGCGGCGGCACCGCCAGCACCACACCGATCAGCACCAGCAACAGCAAACCGGCCATGGCCCAGAGCGACTGCTGGAAGCCCAGCGCCTGCAGCAGCAGGCCGCCGAGGAAGAAGCCGATGCCCTTCATGGCGTTCTTGCTGCCAGTGAACCAGGCCACCCACTTGAACAATTGGTTGTTGCCCTGGTCTTCGGCCTTCGCTTGGGCCTGCGTGATCTTGATGGCCGATTTGCTGGCCGTCTTGGTCAGGTCCTTGGCCACGCCGCAGATGCCTTGCGCCACCACCACCCAGGCCACCGACATGGCAGCGGTCCAGGTCGGGTCGAGCATCGAGAGCAGGGTGAAGCCGGTGATCTGCGTCACCAGGCCCACGGTCAGCATGCGCTGAATGCCGTAGCGCGTGGCCAGCCAGCCGCCGATCAGGTTGGCCAGCACGCCAGCCGCTTCGTACAGCAGAAACAGAAAGGCCAGCGTGAACGGGGAATAACCGAGCTGGTAGAAGTGCAGCAGCACCAACATGCGCAGCGCGCCGTCGGTGAGCGTGAAGCCCCAGTAGGCGGCGGTGACGATGGCGTAGTTGCGGGTCGCGGTGTTCATGGGTTTCTCCGGCACGCCGTGTCTGCTCCAGGGATGCGGTGGAACCGGCTTTGCCGGGCCACTCGCATCGCCCCCTTGAGGGGGTGACGCGCCCTTGGGCGCGGCGCGGGGGTGGTCATTGGAAGCCCAGGGCTTCCATGTAACAGGCCAGGTCCACCATGCGGGTGGCGTAACCCATCTCGTTGTCGTACCAGGCGTAGACCTTGAGCAGCGTGCCGTCGGTCACCATGGTCGAGAGCCCATCGACGATGGCGCTGCGCGTGTCGCGGGCGTAATCGGCGCTGACCAGCGGGCGGGTCTCAAAACCAAGGATGCCGGCCAGCGGGCCGTTGGCAGCGGCTTCGAACAGGGCGTTGACCTCTTCGGCCGTGGTCGCGCGGTTCAGTTCGAACACACAGTCGGTCAGCGAGGCGTTGAGCACCGGCACCCGCACCGCGTGGCCATTGAGCTTGCCCTTGAGTTCGGGGTAGATCAGCGCAATGGCGGTGGCGCTGCCGGTGGTCGTGGGCGCCATGTTCACCATGGCGCTGCGGGCGCGGCGCAGGTCTTTGTGTGGCGCGTCCACCACCACATTGGTATTGGTGGGGTCGTGCAAGGTGGTGATCTGCCCGTGCTTGATCCCGATGGCTTCGTGCACCACCTTCACCACTGGCGCCAGGCAGTTGGTGGTGCAGCTCGCGGTGGTGACGATGCGGTCGCGCGCCGGTTGGTACAGGTGCTCGTTGACGCCGACCACGATATTGAGCACATCGCCCACCTTCACCGGCGCGGCCACGATCACACGTTGGGCGCCCCGGTCCAGATGGCCCTGCAGAGTCTCGGGCGTGAGGAACTTGCCGGTGCATTCCAGCACCACATCCACGCCCAGGTCGCCCCAGGGAATCTGTGCGGCGGTGGTGTGTTCGCTGAACGACAGGCGCCGGTCGTTGATGCGGATGCTGTCGTTGCCCTCGGCCGCGATATCGGCCCGCCACTTGCCTTGCACGGTGTCAAAGGCCAGCAGGTGGGCGGTGGCGGCGGCGCCACCCTTGATCTCGTTGAGGTGAACGACTTCCAGGCGGTTGCCGCTGCGGGGGTCGGTGGTCTCGCGTTCGATCGCGCCCAACGCCGCGCGCAGGGCCAAGCGGCCCATGCGTCCCATTCCGTTGATGCCGACTTTCATGGTCTGATGCCTTTCATTGATTCAACAATTATTGAATTATTTCATGGGCATGTGACACGGCTGTGACGAACGGCACCGGGGGCACGGTGCGAGCGCCTTGTACCAAGGCGGTAACCAGTTCCCGCCATAATTGGAAACATAGTTACATCGACCGCCCCTCAGGAGACACCCCATGCCCTCTCGCGCCACCAAAATTGTTGCCACCCTCGGGCCAGCGTCCAGTGATCCAGCCATGCTGGAGGCCATGATCCGCGCGGGGGTCAACGTGGTGCGGCTGAACTTCAGCCACGGCAAGGCGCAGGACCACATCGACCGCGCCACCTTGGTGCGCGAAGCGGCGCAGCGCGCTGGACGCGAGGTGGCCATCATGGCCGACCTGCAGGGCCCCAAGATCCGCGTGGGCAAGTTTGCCGACGGCAAAGTCATGCTCGAGCCCGGGCAACCGTTTGTGCTGGACGCCTCGCGCACCGAGCCCGGTGATATCCACGGGGTGGGCCTGGACTACAAGGAGCTGCCGCGCGACGTGAAGGCCGGCGACACTTTGTTGCTCAACGATGGCCTGATCGTGATGACCGTGGACAAAGTGGTCGGAGCAGCGGTGCACACCACCGTCAAGCTCGGCGGCGAGTTGTCCAACAACAAGGGCATCAACAAACAGGGCGGTGGCCTGACCGCACCAGCGCTCACCGCCAAGGACATGGACGACATCAAAACCGCCATGGGCCTGAAGGCCGATTACGTGGCGGTGAGTTTTCCGAAGAACGCGACCGACATGGAGCTGGCCCGCCAGCTCTGCAATGTCGCCAGCAGCGACGGCCACAAGCCAGGCCTGATCGCCAAGATCGAACGCGCCGAAGCCATTCCCGAACTCGACAACATCCTCAAAGTGTCCGACGGCATCATGGTCGCGCGTGGCGATCTGGCGGTGGAGGTCGGCAATGCGGCGGTGCCGGGCCTGCAAAAACACATGATCAAGCGCGCGCGCGAGCTGGACAAGCTGGTGATCACCGCCACCCAGATGATGGAGAGCATGATCGTCAACCCGGTGCCCACCCGCGCCGAGGTGAGCGACGTGGCCAACGCGGTGCTCGACGGCACCGACGCGGTCATGCTCAGCGCCGAAACCGCCGCCGGCAAATACCCACTGGAAACCGTGCAGATGATGGCCGCTGTGTGCCACGAGGCCGAAAAAACCGACCACGATCCGCTGGACGACGATTTTGTCGGCGCGCATTTCAACCGCATCGACTACGCGATCGCCATGGGCGCGCTGTTCACCGCCCACCACCTCAAGGCCAAGGCCATCGTGGCGCTGACCGATTCGGGCTCGACCGCGCTGTGGATGAGCCGCCACAGCGTGCGCATGCCGATCTACGCGCTCACGCCCAAGGTCAGCACCCAGCGCAAGATGGCGCTGATGCGCAATGTGCGCCCGCTGCTGATGGACACCAGCGCCGACCGCGACACCGCGCTGGCCGACGCCGAGGCGCACCTGAAAAAGCGCGGCATTGTGCAAACCGGCGACGTCTACGCCATCACCGTCGGTGAGCCAATGGGCACGCCGGGCGGCACCAACACGCTCAAGATCTGCCGGGCAGCCTGAACAAGATCCCCCCTGCGCCGCTGCGCGGCTTCCTCCCAGGGGGACGCGACCAGCGGCCCGGCGGAGCCGGTTCCGCGGTCGCCTTGGGTTTGTGTCCTCGCCCCGGAGAGCGCTTTCCGCTGCAGCACGGGTCAAGCTGGTGCAAGGGCGCGGGCCGTAAAATCCCAGGAGTTACCAACCGGTTACCAACTTTGTTTAGGGGATTTGTATGGCGCTCGTTTCCATGCGCGAACTGCTCGATCACGCCGCCGAAAACGGCTACGGCATTCCGGCTTTTAACGTCAACAACTTGGAGCAGGTCCAAGCGGTGATGCAGGCCGCCGATGAGGTCGGCGCCCCGGTGATTCTGCAGGCCAGCGCTGGTGCCCGCAAGTACGCCGGCGAGCCCTTCATCAAGCACCTGATCCAGGCTGCCGCCGAGCAGTGGCCGCACATTCCGCTGGTCATGCACCAGGACCACGGCACCAGCCCCAAGATCTGCCAGGGCGCGCTCGACCTGGGTTTCGGCTCGGTCATGATGGACGGCTCCTTGATGGACGACGGCAAGACACCGGCGAGCTTCGACTACAACGTCGACGTCACCCGCACCGTGGTCGAGATGGCACACAAAGTCGGCGCGACGGTCGAAGGCGAACTCGGCTGCCTGGGCAATTTGGAAACCGGTGAAGCCGGCGAGGAAGACGGCATTGGCGCGGTCGGCAAGCTCGACCACAGCCAAATGCTGACCGACCCCGAAGAGGCGGCGGTGTTCGTCAAGGCCACCCAGCTCGACGCGCTGGCCATTGCCATTGGCACCAGCCACGGCGCCTACAAATTCAGCCGCAAGCCCACGGGCGACATCCTGGCCATCAGCCGCGTGAAGGAAATCCACGCCCGCATCCCCAACACCCACTTGGTGATGCACGGCAGCTCCAGCGTGCCGCAGGAGCTGCTGGCCCTGATCAACCAGTACGGCGGCCAGATGAAGGAAACCTATGGCGTGCCGGTCGAGGAAATCCAGGAAGCCATCAAGTTTGGCGTGCGCAAGATCAACATCGACACCGACATCCGCCTGGCCATGACCGGCGCGGTGCGCAAATTCCTCGCCGAGAACCCCGACAAGTTCGACGCCCGCGAATGGCTCAAGCCCGCGCGCGCCGCCGCGCAGGCCATTTGCAAGCAGCGTTATCTGGAATTCGGCTGCGAAGGCCAGGGCGCCAAGATCCAGGGCCACAGCTTGCGCGTGATGGCGCAGCGCTACGCCCAAGGCGAGCTGGCCCAGGTGGTGAACTGAGCCCACCCCGCCTGCGCGGAGTGGGCGCCGCCCAGCGGCGATAATCGCTCCGAATGGTTCCAAGCCCGTTGGCTGTTCAAGGCAACGGGCTTTTTTCATCGTTTTGACTGGTTACGCATCCTCCATGAGCACCGCTGTCCACACTTCTGCCCTCCATTCCCTGCCGCTGCTGGCGCGTGGTAAGGTGCGCGACAACTACGCCGTGGGCAACGACCGCATCCTGATGGTGGCGTCTGACCGCGTCAGCGCGTTTGACGTGATCATGGGTGAGCCGATTCCGGGCAAGGGCGTGCTGCTGACCAAGATGGCGTTGTTCTGGTTCGACCAGCTCGGTCCCCAGGGCCTGAACATTTGCCCGATCCACCTGACCGGCGAAGACCCGGACAGCGTGGTGGCGCCCGACGAGTTGCCGCAGGTGCAGGGCCGCAGCATGCTGGTGCAGCGCTTGAAACCCATTCCGGTGGAGGCGGTGGTGCGCGGCTATCTGGCCGGCAGCGGCTGGAAGGAATACCAGGACAACCGCCAGGTGTGTGGCGTGCCCCTGCCCGAAGGCCTGCAGAACGCCAGCAAACTGCCCGAACCGATTTACACCCCGGCGGCCAAAGCGGCGGTGGGCGAGCACGACGAAAACATCACCTTTGAGCGCACGGTCGAGATGATTGGGCCCGAGCTGGCCGCGCAGATCCGCGACATCTCGATTCGCCTGTACACCGCGGCGGCCGAGATCGCGCTGCAAAAAGGCATCATCATCGCCGACACCAAGTTCGAATTTGGCCTCGATGCACGGGGCCAAGTGGTGCTGATGGACGAGGTGCTGACCCCCGACAGCTCGCGCTACTGGCCAGCCGACCAATACACCGTGGGCAGCAACCCGCCGAGCTACGACAAGCAGTTCTTGCGCGACTGGCTGGAAGCCGCCCAGGTCAACGGCAAACCCTGGGACAAAACCCCGCCCTCGCCGCGTCTGCCGCGCGAGGTGATCGAAAAAACCGCCGCCAAATACCAAGAAGCGCTGACGCGCCTGATGGGCTGAAGCCCGAGAGCCCTCAGGCCTTGGACGGTGGCACCGGCAACGGCACCATGACCGGCTGGCCCGGTGTGGTGCAGCCGGTGTCGCAGCAGCGTCCGGGCTGGCGGTTTTTGGTGATGGAACGTTGCTCGTCGTGCAGCACGCCACGGTCCAGCAGGCGCTCGACCAGTTCCACCTTGGTGCCCACCGGATAGTTGCGCCAGATTTCCTGTTTCATCGCCGCAGGCGAACCACCGCCGTGCAGGCTGATGACCGAGTACCAGCCACCCTGGTGGGAGGCGGTCAGGTCTTCGATGAAGCGCGCCGTCTGGATGCGCTTGTCGTACGGAATGTCGGGGCTGGCCTGCAGCACCTCCGAGAGCTTGGCCGCGGTGGCTGGGTTGTGGTCTTCGTCGGGGCCGGGCAGGGCCACGATCAGCCCGCCCGAGACCTCGTGGGCCAGGCGGTGCATATCGTAGATCTGCGTGGCCAGCAGCAGCTTGCCGATGTTGCTGTAGACCGGGTCGGGCATGAAGGTCTGGCTGTGTTCGTCCTGCGTCGCATAGACGCTGGCCGCCACCCCGCAGGCATAAAAGCCCTCGGTGATCTTGATGAGTTCCACCATCGGCTCGCGCAGATTGCTCTTCTCGTCCGGGTCCAGGCCGTTGGCTTCGCACATCAGCGCCCCGGCCCCGATCAGCAGGTCGCCAAAGCCCGCGCGCGCCGCAATGCAGCTGTGGCGGTGGTGGGTGGCGTAGCTGTAGGTCAGTACCTGGCTGTGTTCCCATTCGCCGGCAAAAAACACGCGCTCCCAGGGCACGAATACGCGGTCGAACATCACGACCGCCGTGGCCTGCCCGTAGCGGCGCGAGAACAGTGCGTCGCCATGCTCCAGCTTGTCGCCGGGGCGCCCGGCGGGGCGCGACACGATGGTGATGCCGGGCGCGTCCACCGGCACCGCGCAGCACACCGCAAACGCCTCGTCGTCGCGGCCCATGTTGCGGCTGGGCATGACCATCAGCTCGTGCATGTAGGGGCCGCCGGTCACGATGGCCTTGGTGCCGCTGATCACGATGCCCTGGCCGTTGCGCTCCACCACATGCACATAGGTGTCGGGGTTGGCCTGCTGGTGCGGCCTCTTGCTGCGGTCGCCCTTGGCGTCGGTCATGGCCACGCCGATGGACAGATCCTTGTCCTGCGCATGGGCCAGGTAAGCGTTGAACCGAGCGCGGTGCTCGGTGCTGCCCCGGGCGTCGTCGATGCGCGCCACCGCCTGCGCCAGGCCGTTGAGCGCATCGTGCGCCAGGTAGCGCTGGGCGCAACCCGTTTCCTGGCAGAGCAGGCGCACCGCTTCGAGCTTGTTGAGCAGGTCGCCGGCCGACTCGTTGAGGTGCAACATGCGGTTGACCACGCGCTGGCGCGAGGTCTGGGTGGCCAGCGCCACCGGCGCCAGCTCAGGCCGCAGGGCAAAGTCGTAGGTGAACGCCAGCGCGTTCACGCCGGGGCGCAAGGCGGGCTCGTCCGCCACGCTGGCCACCTCGCGGCCGTCCACGAACACCCGCGGCTTGTAGCGGCGCAAGGATTCGCGGTAGTCGTCGCCCGACATCAGGGTGGCGCGGCTGGGGGCGAGTTCAAGAGGGGAGTTCATGGAGTCTCCGGCGCAAGAGGCTGTCGTTGTAGAGGCAAACCGAGCCGCTATTGAACACCGTTGCGCCCGCGATGGCGAGCACGTGCGACACACCTTATCCGTCAAACCCGTTTTTCAGGGCGCCGCGCCAATAGTCCACAAACACCGACACCGCCCGTGGCACATGGGCGGTGTAGGGCCGAATGGCGTAAATGCGTTCGGCAAACGAGCCCACGGGCGCCCAGTGGGGCAACACCAGGTGCAACTTGCCCGACTGCAGTGCCGCCTGTGCGCTGAAATCGGGCAGCAGGGCAATGCCCAGACCACCCAGCGCGGCGTCGCGCAGCGCTTCGCTGTTGTTGGCCGCCAGCGATCCGGTGATGGGCACCGTGGCGCGTTCGGGTGCGCCGCGCGCCGCGCGCTCCAGCGTCCAGGCGGGGCGGGCTTGCGGGCGCGGGTAGTGCAGGCAGTTGTGCTGCGCCAAGTCGTCGGGGCGTTGGGGTGTGCCGGCGCGCTTGAGGTAAGCGCGGCTGGCCACCAGCACCGAACGGGTGTTGCACAGCAGCGTGGCCACATGGGTGTCGGGCGGCGCGTCGGTGTGGCGGATGGCCAGATCAAAGCCTTCGGTGGCCAGCGCGCTTAGGCGGTCGCTCAGGTTCAGCTCGATGCGGATGTCGGGGTATTGCGCCAGAAACGCCGGCAGGCGCGGCACGATTTGCTGGCGGCTGAGTGCCACCGGCGCGGTCACTCGCAGCAGGCCGCTGGGCGCCTCGGCCCGGTCGCGCACCTGCGCAAAGCCCTGGGCAATTTGCTCAAACGCACCACGCGTACTGTCCACCAGCTGCTGGCCGGCTTCGGTCAGGCGCACGCTGCGGGTGCTGCGCTGCACCAGGGCCACGCCGGCCTGGCGTTCCAGTTCGGCGATGTGTTGGCTCATGGCGGCCTTGCTCACACCCAAACGGGCGGCGGCGGCGGTGAAGCTGCCCTGTTCAGCCAGCACAGTCAGCCAGTGGCAGTGGTTCCACAGGGTGTGGATTTTTTGGG
>CAMBOY010000001.1 GCA_945869245.1 Hydrogenophaga intermedia | reverse complement strand
CCTGCGCCTTGTCGATCAAAAACGCCAGCGGCCCAATCAGCGGCGACGGGCTGGGCCGGCCCAGCCCCGGGCCGGTGGTGCCCGGCGCCCACGATGTGCCGGCTGGCGCAATCTCGCGGGCAAAGTTCTCCAGCGCGCGTTTGTCGGGGTGGTCGGCCACCACACGCAGCAGCACCTCGCGCGCGGCGCGGGCGCGGCTGTGCGGGCCGTACAGCGATTCGTCGCCCAGCACCTGCACGGCGGTGTGGGTGAACGGCGGCAGGCCGCGCGCGGCCAGCAGCTCACGGCTGCGGGCCAAGATGGCGTCGCCGGTGCGGCGGGCCTTGGCGGCGGCGTCTTCGCCCACCACCACCAGCATGCCGGCGCAGCGGTGGCCCAGCAGCTCGGTGGCGCTCACCTTCAGCTGCGGGCCGGGTGGGCGGCCGCGCGCGCCGCTCACGCGCACCTGGTCGGCGCCCAGCGCCTGCACGCGCACCGCGCGAAAGTCGCAACACACATCGGGCAGCTGATAGGCGCCGGGGTCGCCAATTTCGTACAGCAGCTGTTCTGCCACCGCCGCCGGGTGCACCAGGCCGCCAGTGCCCTTGGGCTTGGTCAGCACAAAGCTGCCATCCGCCGCGCAGTGCACCACCGGGTAGCCCATGTGGGGCCAGTCGGGCACTGCCTCCCAGTCGGTGTGCAGGCCGCCCGTGGCCTGGCAGCCGCATTCGATGATGTGGCCCGCCAAGCTGCCACCGGCCAGGCGGTCCCAGTCGGTGTCGGCCCAGCCAAATTCGTGCATCAGCGGCCCCAGCGTCACCGCGCTGTCCACCACCCGCCCGGTGATGACGATGTCGGCCCCCTGCGCCAGCGCCTGCGCCACCGCGCGCGCGCCCAAATACGCATTGGCGCTGGCCAGCCGCTCGGGCAGCGTCGCACCCTGGCCTTGGCTGCGCACACCGGCGGCGCGCAGCGCGGGCAGCTGCGGCAACACGTCGTCGCCCAGCACCACCGCCACCCGGGGCAGGCGCGGCAGCTGGTCGGCCATGGACGCGGCCAGCGCCTGCACCGCCGCCGCACAGCCCTGCGGGTGGATGCCGCCCGCGTTGGCCACCACCTTGATGCCCTGGCGCATCAGCGCCGGCAGCACCGCCGGCAGCGCGCTGTCCACAAAGTCGGTGGCGTAGCCCAGCTCGGGCCGCTTGGCGCGCGACGCCGTCAGCAGCGCCATGGTGGTTTCGGCCAGATAGTCGAACACCAGGTAGTCGATCTGCCCGCTGTGCACCAGCTGCACCGGGCCCACCACGCTATCGCCCCAAAAGCCCGATGCCCCGCCAATGCGCACCACCTTGCCCGGGCGTGTGTGATCTTGCTGCGCCATGCTTGTCTCCTTGTGGGGGGAGCTTAAACGGGGGCGGGGGATGGGGCTTGTGGTTTGTGGCTGAGGGACGGTAGATCACGCGTCCACGATGGCCACTGGAATTTGCTTCTCAGCCTGATGCATTTCGGGGGGATTACCGAAGAGCCAACGCAAGGCTGGCGCTGAAGGTGGAGATTGAGTCAAACAATTCGGAACGGTTTCCGTGATCCATCGCTTTGCGATGCATCACGGTTGGGCAAGCATTTGACTTTTTGGGGGAAGTCCTTGTAGCCGGTGTTCAGCCGCCGGCCGAGCCGAGCAAAGCGAGGCGAGGACGGTCGGCTGGAACACCTGGTTAGCCGTCATGTCGGACGCACACTGAGTTACCAGTCCATGTTTGCAGCATTATCGAACGCATGCGTCATATGCTCTACGAACTCCCTCATCGACTCCTCAGAACTCATTGCACGCTTGTATGTGCCATCGTCCGCGAGCGAGAGAATGGTGGGAAGATCGCTGTGAACGTGCTGCTTGGCCGGTGCGCGTGACCCCGACCAGAGGTGTCCGATGAATTCTTCGATCTCGGTGATCGCCCACCGCTCGTCGAAGGCCGGCTTGCCCGTTAGCGAGTACCTATGTCGCTGATCGTCCGTGAGGAGCACGGGCACGGCCCCAGCGCCCGAATGAAAGCGAAATGCTTCGCCGCGTTTGCCAAATGATCCATGGGCCATGAAGTTGCGAATCTGAGCCCGCAGGTCCAGCAAGGCGTCATAGTGATCCTTCGTTTTCTTCTCATTCAGGTCTAGGGCCGCCTTAAATTTTGCTTTCCAATCCGCCTCAGCCAGTCGTGCGACTTCATCCCCGGTGCGAACGGTTCCTCGAAGGATGGCAAGGTGGATAAACACATGCTCCGTCCAACTGAAGAAGGCTTCGAGAGCCGCCTGGGCATTCCACTCTGCTTCCCTAAGAAGGGTGTAAGAAGGGAACGAGCCGCTGGTTACTTCCGAGCCGTCCTCAAGCTTCACCTTAGTGATATGTCGCTCGTCCTTCCGAGCTTCTGCCTCCGCGCTGAGCGTCCTAAAGCGATCACGGAAGTATTCGAAACGTTCAAAGAGCGATGAGCCCTTGTTCAAGACATTGAGTTGTGTACCCAGAGCCGCCTGTTCTGCGCGCCATTCGAAGTATGGAGCTGCAACCGATACGGCTTTGGTTATTAGGGCGGTAATCTCTTTCGCATCTGCTTCTTGTTCCGAAGTCGGCCTTCCGCTCATGCGCGCCTTTGGGTCGAGGCTCGGCGCGAACACGCCAAGCCCCATCTTTCGATGTTCAACCCCATAGAGCCGACCTCGATATCTGACAGGGACAGTCCACGCGCTCTTTTCCCACTGCCCCATGTGGGGAAACTCAAGGAGATCAACTAAGAGGAAGTAGACGAGATAGTAGGGTGGGAGGCTGCGCCCACCATCTGTGCGGGACGAGAGCATCAGGGCTCGCGGTTCGTTACCGGATAACGGAGAACCCGCAGCTCCAAGCTCGCCCAATGCTTTGAGGGCCGCTTTGCGGGCAGTCTGAACCAAGACCGGCAGCGGTGCTTCCGTCGTTGGCGCGCTGGATGGTTGCTCGGATTCGCTCATGACGGCCACCGTTTGAATTCAGCGGCCGCCGAAGGCGGTCCGGTGGAATGAATGGTTAGCTCTCATTCGGCGATTACCTCGGCAAAAGACTGGCCATCTCTCAAGCGTTGGAGGCGTGAATACAGGGATGTGGGGCCGACTTTTGACAACCAAGTCGCGACCTCATGTTTAGCAGAAGCGTAATTTCTAGTCAGTGCCTCATCGTCGCCTTTGAAGAAAGTTGAATAAGTTGTGAGGTCGCGAACAAAGGCAGTTTTCTGCGCATCCTGTGGCGATAGCAAGTACCGAGGGCGATAATCCACTTGCATCGCAACTCCTTCATCAAACCAAGTGGGCAATTGCATGAAACGCTTGAGGTAACCCACGCGATAATGTATTTCCGCGTGCATGAGTTCGTGGGCAACGACATCAACGTTTTGCCCTTTAGGTCCAACCATGACGCAGGCGCGGCTGCCGATGAATTGGGTACTACCGTAGGCGTTGAGCCTAAACGGACCAAACCCGTCGGGCTGATCGAAGAACACAAGTATGGGTTTCGATTCAGCTGTGCCGAAGGTGCTTTCGATTCGCGCGCGGGCATCTTGGGTGAGTTGCAGCTGCCGCTGTTGATCGGCCTCCAATTCACTTTCCGTTAGAGAACCATCGGAGAGCCTGTTTAGCTCAGCTACTCCAATGAGAAGGCAGGCCGTTGGGACAGGAAACGCAAAGGCAAAAGTGGTGGCTGTTGCCAATACGACGGCAAACGTGGCGATCAGAAATTTGTGCTTCATTATTGATATGGTGTCCTGATGAGAGCTAACGTGGAAGCGAGCGGCCTGCGCGGCTTCTTGCGCAGGTCGCTCGACTGCAGAGTTGGGCTCCATTTCAGACAACCTCGGCTACAGCATCTCACTCAAAAATTCATCGCGGGCAAAACCTATCCGATAGCGATCCATAAATGGCTGGTAGTAGTCCTTGTGATCTAGATGGAAGTGATCGCTGATTTGCATGCATGGAACATACCGTATATCCCAGTGAGTCAAGTACCACATTACTCCGCCATCCGAGTACAGACCCTCGCCATCTTTGAGAACCTCATTTAGCTCGGCTGGGCCAAGAGCTTTAGCCTCATGTTTCTCGGGGTAAAGGTAGTCAACGAAAACTGAAAACTGTTCGTGCTTGTTGTCAAAGTAAACTGCGCGAGGCCGAAGAAAGTGTCGGTTCCAATCGGTGCCTTCGGGCAGCTTGATGCTTTCCAATCGTCGAACAATTGCTTCAACATCGGTAAGTGTTGGAAAAGTGTGCGCTGTTCGAGAACTGAGATATAAAAAATACTCTTTGTAGTTGGCGGCCCAAAAGGACGGGGATTGCGTTGCATATATCTGCCACGGATTACCCTTCGAGCTTTCTGGAAAGAACAGATGGTTTAGTGCAAAGGTCTGTGGAGCAGCTATGCGCTTTTCGATTTCCACGCTATCCCAGTAGCGAACGACAAGCTTCCCGCGGCCTTCAATCTCCTCAAACCTGCGTACGACAGTCGATGACGGCTGAGTCGAGCAGGCAAGAAGAAAACCGCTTGCGCCTACTGCATCACACGCATCATTTATGTCTTTAACGTCGTCAAGGCCAACAGACTTGCCTGACTTCGCGTAGTGCTTGCAGCTCACAAGCCACTTCCGTTGAAAGGGAGCTAGCGATCCTTCTGCTCGTTCAATAACAACAAGATCCCTGCCTCCATCTGGGCCAACACCGGTCCAGTGAACCTCAAAGCCAGAACGAATGAGCAGTTCGCGAATAAGCTGTTCAAACTTAATGCCATCAATCGGAAGTTCGGTGAAATCGATCATATGATTTGTGATGCCCAACGTTGGAGGCCAACGGCGCGTAGCAAACGCCGCGAAGCGGTAACTTGCTGCTGCGTGTCCGCATGGGCCGAAATGTTAAGCGGCACTTTTCACCGCCTGCGACTTAAAGGCAACAACAAACTCTTTCGCCTGCTCAAATGTCGCCGGATAGCTTGCCTTCTGCCACCCCCCTGATTCCGTTGGTTCATAAACAGACTGAAATAGAAAGCCATGCTCCACCAAGAATTGCACCTTCTTCCATTGAAGAGTGTCGGCTGCGGCAGGCGCTGAAAATTTGCGACTGAGCCTCACCATTTCGCACCCGCACTGCGGGCAAAGCCTTGGCGATTCACTGAGTGGCTTCTTAAAGGATTTCTTGCAGTTGAAGCAGACATGGGGGAACAAGTGCCCTTGAATGTCCTTTTCCTTTGGAAAATAGCTGTGATGCTTGAACGCTGCCATGGCTGCCGGTTAACTTGTGGTTTATCCGACCAAACACCGGATACCCGCAACCGTGGTCGCTAAACAAAGTCGCATAAACCCTCCAAACAACTTTTTGAAATCAATCATTTAGCGCATCGTAGTCACATCAAGGCAGCGACAACAGCATCCAGAAACCCGGCAAGGTGGTATCGCCACCTCCGCATCGCAGCCCCACTGCACCTGCGCCCGAGTGTAGGCCCATAGTCGTCTATCCTGCCAGATCTTGCACTGCGTGAATATCACCTTTTTTGCCATCTTTGGCCCCAGCCATACGCACATCTGCAACCCCACCACCGGCCAGTTGACGCAAGCCCTCCCGCCCCCCGGTTCCTAGAATGAACCGCACCCAACCGTGAGGCCGCCCATGTTCAACGCCCCGCCCCTGCCCCACTGCTTCAGCCCCGAGCACGAGGCTTTTCGCGACGCGCTGCGCGACTTTGTCTCGCGTGAGATCACGCCCCATGTGGCCGCGTGGGACGAGGCGGGGGGCTTTCCGCGCGATCTGTACCAGCGCGCCGCCGCGCTGGGCATCTTGGGCCTGGGCTACCCCGAGGCCTATGGCGGCACGCCGGGCGATGTGTTTCACCAGATCATCTTGTCGGAGGAAATGGCGCGCTGCGGCAGTGGCGGTGTGGTGGCGTCGCTGCTGTCGCACAGCATTGGCCTGCCACCGATTGCGCGCCACGGCAGCGACTGGCTCAAGCGCAAGGTGCTGCCCCCGGTGATAGCGGGCGAGCGCATCGCCGCGCTGGCGGTGACCGAGCCCGGTGGCGGCAGCGACGTGGCCGCGCTCAAGACCACCGCCGTGCGCGACGGCGACCATTACCTGGTCAGCGGTGAAAAGGCGTTCATCACCTCGGGCATGCGGGCCGATTTCTTCACCGTGGCGGTGCGCACCGACCCGGCCCAGCGCGGCGCGGGCGGCATTTCGGCCCTGCTGATCGAGGCCGACACACTGGGCCTGAGCCGCCACGCGCTGCACAAGATGGGCTGGTGGGCGTCAGACACGGCGCACCTGCGCTTTGACCAGTGCCGGGTGCCGGCCAGCCACCTGATTGGGGCCGAGGGCCAGGGCTTTAAGGTGTTTATGCACAACTTCAACGCCGAGCGGCTGGGCATGGCGGCGCAGGCCTGCGTGTACGCGCAGCTGTGCTGCGAAGAGGCGCTGGCCTGGGCGCGCCAGCGCCACACTTTTGGCGAGCCGCTGGTGCAGCGCCAGGTGATTCGCCACAAGCTGGCCGACATGGTGGCCCGCACCGACGCGGCGCGCAGCCTGATTTACGAGCTGGCCTGGCGCCTGCACCACAGCCACGGCGACGCGGCCGATTTGGTGGGCCGCATTGCCATGGCCAAGGTGCTGGCCTCCCAGGCCATGCAGTTGTGCGCTGACCAGGCGGTGCAGATATTGGGCGGCATGGGTTTTATGCGAGGCACCACCAGCGAGCGCATTTACCGCGAGGTGAAGGTGATGATGATTGGCGGCGGCTCAGAAGAGATCATGAAAGACCTGGCCGCGCGCCAGTGGGGCTTTTGAAGGACACACCATGTTGACCGAATGCGACGACCTGGCGGCCGAAGTCGATGAACTGGCGCAGCTGTGCGCGGGGCTGAGCGCCGAACAGTGGGCCACGCCCACCGACTTTTATGGCTGGAGCCCCTGGGACGAGGTGGCGCACCTGTGTTACTTCGACGAAACCGCGCTGCTGGCCACGCGCGACGCCGAGGCCTTTGCCCAGCACGCGGCCGAGCTGATGACGCTGATGAACAGCGGTGGGCACATCAGCGCGGTGGCGCGGGCGCACTTTGGCGCCATGGACGGCGCGGCCTTGTTGGCGCGCTGGCAAGACACGTCGCACACGCTGCTGGGCGCGCTGCGCCAGCGCGGCCCCAAAGACCGCCTGCCCTGGTACGGCCCAAGCATGAGCGCCCGCTCGTTTGCCACCGCGCGGCTGATGGAAACCTGGGCCCACGGCCAGGATGTGTGGGACGCGATGGGCCGCACGCGCACCGCCGCGCCGCGCCACCGCGCCATTGCCCACCTGGGCGTGAGCACGCTGGGCTGGACCTTTGCCAACCGGGGCCTAGCCGTGCCCGGCCCGCTGCCCTGGGTGGAGCTGGAAGCGCCGGTGGCGGGAGAAGCCCCCTGGACCTGGGACGAACCGTCGGCCACCGACTGGCTGCGCGGCAGCGCGCTGGACTTTTGCCTGCTGGTGACGCAGCGCCGCCACCGCAGCGACACCGCGCTGCGCTGGGCCGGCCCCACGGCCGAGGCATGGACACAACTGGCGCAGTGTTTTGCCGGCCCACCGGCCGACGGCCCCGGCCCAGGCGTGCGCCGCACCCGCGTGGTGGCATGACCACCGCGCCCGAGCCGCTGGGCCTGCCGCACGCACCGCGCTTGCAGCCGCTGCTGGCCGGGCTGCGCCAGGGGCTGGGCGAACGCTGCCTATCTGAACACTCTTTCCACAACCTGTGGCTGTTTCGCGCGGCACACAACTGGCGCTTTGTGGATGGCGAGTGGCCGCACCTGCTGGGCCACGCGTATGACGGCTATCAAGGCGTGCTGCCGCTGTTTGAGCTGGCCAACGCGCCGCTCGGTGTGTGCCAGGCCCTGCTGCACAGGCGCGACGGGTTCTTTGGACTGAGCGACGCTGCGGTGCAGCGGCTTGAGCCCGCGCTGTGGGCACTGCACGCGCCCGAGGGCGAGCGCGACTACTTGTACCGCGCGGCCGACTTGGCGGGCTTTGTGGGCGCGGGCCTGCACGACAAACGCAATCTGGTGAAACAGCTGCTGGCCAGCCACCGCCTGCGGGTGGAGCCCTACACGCCCGCGCTGCTGCCGCAGGCCTTGCAGGTGCTGCAGGGCTGGCTGGCCGACAAGGGCAAACAGCCCGGTGACGCCGACGACGCGCCCGCGCGCAACGCCCTGCAGCACGCCACCGACTGGGGCTGGTGCGGCCAGCTGCTGTGGGCCGACGACACACCGGCCGCTTGGCTGCTGGCCGAGCCGCTGGCGCCGGGTCTGCATGTGCTGCGCTTTGCCAAAAGCCTGGCGCGCTTCAAGGGTGTGGCGGCTTATGGGTTTTCAGACCACGCCAGCCGGCACGCGGTGCAGTGGCTGAACTTTGAGCAGGACCTGGGCCTGCCCAACTTTCGCCGCACCAAAGCGTCGTACCGGCCGGTGGCGCGGCTCAACAAATGGCGCGCGGTGTTTACAAGCGCAGGCAAGCCTTGACAGCGGTGGGCACCGCTGGGGCGGCCGGGTCGCGCTCGCCCAGCTCAGCCACCAGGGCGGCACGCAAGCGGCCTTTGAGGGCAAAGTCCCACTGGCCCAGGTATTCCACGTCGGCCACGCGCCAGCCGGCAGCGGTGCGCTGCAGGTGCAACGCGTCTTGCCACACCACCGGCGCCTGACCCGCGTCCGGTGAGTGGGTGAAGCGCACCAGCACCCGGGCGCTGTTGCGCTGCACCTGCACCGACGCGATGCGGAATGTGCTGGGGCCTTCCCACAGACTGCTGAATAGGTCGCCACCCACAAACGGTGGTTTCTCGTCGGGCCGGGCCTGTGCGATGGCGCTGCGCAAGCCGTCGGCCTGTTGCAGCACGCAGTGCAAGGCCGGCGTGAGCAGCGGCTGCAGCGCGCGCAAGGCGGCTGCGTCGGGCGCACCACGCACACCAGCGCTTTGGTGCCAGGTCAAAAAACGCTCGGCCGCTTGCTGCAGCGTGGGCGGCTGCGCGGCCTGCGCCGAGACCGCCACCAGCGCCATTCCCAACCACAGCCCGGGCTTCATGCCGGCCCCCGCACCAAACGCCATTTGGCCGCCAAGCGGCCGGCAAACACCACTTGCAAGGTGGCGCCGTCGCTGGCCTGCTGCAGGCGCACGCCGGGCTGCACCACCGGATCGGTGCCGGCCACTTGCAGCAGGCCGCTGGGCCAGCTCACCTGCAACGTGGCTTCCATGGGCAGATAGCCGTCCAGGTAGCGGCGCATCAGCGGCCCGGCGTTGAGCGTCCATTGGCCGTCGGCGGTGGTGTCGAGCGCGCGCGAGCGCAGGGCGATGCACACATGGCCGCCCCGGCTCACGTCGGCCAGCTCCACCCGATGGCCGTCGACCCAGGCGCGCGCCATGCCCGACTGTTCGGTGATGTCGATGTGTTGCACCCGCTCGCGGTTGAACAGCACCACCACGCGGCGGTTGGGGTCGAGCTGGCGGTGGCAGGTGTGCATGGTGACCAGGCCGGTGCGCAGGCTGTCAGCGTCGATCTCGACCCGCGCGTCGTACGCGTAGGCCTTGGGGTCGGGACGCTGCGCCAAAAAACGCAGCTCGCCTTCGCGCGCCACGTCGTCCAGATCGAGCGCGGCCATGGCCGGCGCGGCGGCACACAGCGCCAAGGCGCTCATCCACCAGCGGGCTTTGTTCATCGGTCGCTCCTGTGTGCGGCTCGGTAAAAACCCGAACCGTTTTAAGCCATGGGCTATGAAGGTCATGAAATCTCTTGGGTGGATGTTATCGGCGCCTTGGTTTTTAATGAAGGCTCTTCGTTTTCATCCCACAACCGCAAGGAGACCTTAATGACCCAAGCATCCGCTGGCAAGTGCCCTGTCATGCACGGAGCCCGCACCACGCCCAGCAAACAGTCGAACGCCGACTGGTGGCCCAACCAGCTGAACTTGGCCATCTTGCACCAGCACCAGCCCGTCTCCAACCCCATGGATGCGGACTACGACTACCGCAAAGAATTCGCCAAGCTTGACTTTGCCGCACTCAAGCAAGACATGGTCGACTTGATGACTGACAACCAAGAGTGGTGGCCGGCCGACTGGGGCCACTACGGCGGTCTGTTCATTCGCCTGGCCTGGCACGCGGCCGGCACCTACCGCACGGCCGACGGCCGCGGCGGCGCCAACACCGGCAACCAGCGTTTTGCGCCCATCAACAGCTGGCCGGACAACGGCAACCTCGACAAAGGCCGCCGCCTGCTGTGGCCCATCAAGAAGAAATACGGCAACAAGATTTCCTGGGCCGACCTGTTTGTGTTGTGCGGCAACGTGGCCATGGAAACCATGGGCTTCAAGACCTTTGGTTTTGGTGGCGGCCGCGCCGACATTTGGGCCCCCGAAGAGGACGTGTACTGGGGCGCTGAAAAAGAGTGGCTGGCCACCAGCGACAAGGCCAACAGCCGCTACAGCGGCAAGCGCGAACTCGACAACCCGCTGGCCGCTGTGCAGATGGGCCTGATCTATGTGAACCCGCAGGGCCCGGATGGCAACCCCGACCCCAAGCTGTCGGCCCACGACGTGCGCGACACCTTCGCCCGCATGGCCATGAACGACTACGAAACCGTGGCCCTGGTGGCCGGTGGTCACACCTTCGGCAAGATGCACGGCGCGGGCGACGCGGCCTTGGTGGGCCCCGAGCCCGAAGGCGCGCCCATGCACGAAATGGGTTTTGGCTGGATCAACAAACACGGCACCGGCAAAGGCGCCGACACCACCACCAGCGGCTTTGAAGGCGCTTGGAAACCCAACCCCACCCAGTGGGACATGGGCTATCTGAAGGTGCTGTTCAAGTACGAGTGGGAACAAATGACCACCGCCGCCGGTGCGATTCAGTGGCGTGCCAAGAACGTCGACCCCGAGGACATGGTGGTGGACGCGCACGACCCGAGCAAGAAGCACCCGCCGTTCATGACCACAGCCGATTTGTCGCTGCGCATGGACCCGGACTACGAGAAAGTGTCGCGCCACTTCCTGAACAACCCCGAGGAATTTGCCGATGCCTATGCCCGCGCCTGGTTCAAGCTGACCCACCGCGACATGGGGCCCAAGGCCAACTACCTGGGCCCAGAAGTGCCGGCCGAAGACCTGATTTGGCAAGACCCGGTGCCGGCGGTGAACCACCCGCTGATCGACGCCGCCGACGCGGCCGAGCTCAAGACCCGCATCCTGGCCAGCGGCCTGTCGGTGAGCGAGCTGGTGGGCGCGGCCTGGGCATCGGCCAGCAGCTTCCGGGGCTCGGACAAGCGCGGTGGCGCCAACGGTGCCCGTGTGCGTCTGGCCCCACAAAAGGACTGGGAAGCCAACCAGCCGGCCCAACTGGCCAAGGTGCTGGCGGTGCTCGAAGAAGTGCAGCGCGGCTTCAACGCCGGCGCCGCCGGTGGCAAAAAGGTGTCGCTGGCCGACCTGATTGTGTTGGGTGGCTGCGCGGCGGTGGAAGCCGCCGCCAAGGCCGCTGGTCACAGCGTGACCGTGCCCTTCACCCCGGGCCGCACCGACGCCAGCGCCGAGCAGACCGACGCCGAATCGTTTGCGGTGCTGGAGCCGGTGGCAGACGGCTTTCGCAATTACCAGAAGAAGGCCTACCGCATGCGCGCCGAAGAGCTGCTGGTCGACAAGGCCCAGCTGCTGGGTCTGTCGGCCCCCGAGATGACGGTGCTGGTGGGTGGCCTGCGGGTGCTCGGCGCCAACACCGGCGGTGCCCAGCACGGTGTGTTCACCGGCCGCGTGGGCCAGCTGACCAACGACTTCTTTGTGAACCTCACCGACATGGGCGTGGCTTGGTCCCCGACCGATGCCAGCGAGGAGACCTTTGAAGGCCGCGACCGCAAGACCGGCGCCGTAAAATGGACCGGCACCCGCGTGGACCTGGTGTTCGGCTCGAACTCGCAGCTGCGCGCCATCAGCGAGGTGTACGCCCAGGACGACAACGCGCAGAAGTTCGTGCAGGACTTTGTGGGCGCCTGGAACAAGGTCATGAACGCCGACCGTTGCGACCTGGCGTGACACACACCACGGATGCCGCTGGCATCTGTGTGTGACCCCAGCCAAAGCCCCCGCTTGTCGGGGGCTTTGTGCTGAAATGGGCGCCCGTTTCACCACCCCCGGGACACCCCCGTGTGCCCGGTCACCATGAAAAAAGTCTTGTTGTTTGTGGTCGCCGTTCTGCTGGTCATTGCCGTGGCGGGTATGGTCAAGTTCAACTATTTGTCGGGCCAACCCGGCTACGACGTGGACGGCAACCCGGTGGGGCAACCACCCACCACCACCCGTCCATAGCCACTTGCCACAAGACAGCGCCGCCAGCGGCGCCTAGCATGGGCCCATCTTGTCTGTGAGGGTCTGTGCCATGCCTGTCGTGGAATCGCTCTTGGCCCCTGGGAGCGCGGCATACAACAACAACCGCGCCCACATGCTGGGCCTGCTGGAACGGTTGCGGGCCTGCGAGGCGCGCACGGTGGCGGCGTCGGCCGCTGCGCGCGAACGTTTTGAGGCGCGCGGCCAGCTGCTGCCGCGCGACCGCCTGGGCCTGCTGCTCGACCCCGGTGCGCCGTTTATGGAGATGTCGACCCTGGCCGGGCTGGGCATGGACAAGCCCGACCCGAACGCCAGCGTGCCGGGCGGCGGCATCATCACCGGCATTGGCTTTGTGTCGGGCGTGCGTTGCATGGTGCTGGTGTCGGACGCCGGCATCGACGCCGGAGCGCTGCAGCCCATGGGCCTGGACAAGCTGCTGCGCGCGCAAGAGATGGCCTTGGACAACCGCCTGCCCTATGTGCAGCTGGTGGAGAGCGCGGGCGCCAACCTGATGGCGTATCGGGTGGAGGATTTCATTCGCGGCGGCAGCACCTTTCGCAACCTGGCGCGGCTGTCGGCCGCTGGGCTGCCGGTGGTCACGGTCACGCACGGTTCGTCCACCGCAGGTGGGGCTTACCAGACCGGGCTGTCGGACTATGTGGTGCTGATTCGCGGCAAGTCGCGCGCGTTTTTGGCGGGGCCGCCGCTGCTCAAGGCCGCCACCGGCGAGGTGGCCACCGAAGAAGAACTGGGCGGCGCGGTGATGCACACCCATGTGTCGGGCCTGGGCGACTACCTGGCCGAAGACGACCGCGACGGCATTCGCATGGCGCGCGACATCTTGGCGGGCATGGACTGGCCGCGCCACACCACGCCCCCACCGGTGCCCCCACGCGCGCCGCGCTGCGACGCCGAGGGCTTGCTGGCCATCATGCCAGCCGACCCCAAACAGCCGGTGGACATGCGGCAGGTGATTGCGCACATCGCCGACGACTCGGACTTTTTGCCGTTTGGCGAACACTTTGGCGGTGCCACGGTGTGTGGCCACATCCGCCTCGGTGGCTGGGCGCTGGGCGTGATCACCAACAACGGGCCGATCGACTCGGCCGGCGCCAACAAGGCCACGCACTTCATTGCCGCCTGCTGCCAAAGCCGCACGCCCATCCTCTACCTGAACAACACCACCGGTTTTATGGTGGGCAAGGAGCACGAGCAAGGCGGCATCATCAAACACGGCAGCAAGATGATTCAGGCGGTGACCAACGCCACGGTGCCGCAGATCACGCTGTACTGCGGTGCGTCGTTTGGCGCGGGCAACTACGGCATGTGCGGGCGCGGTTTTGCGCCGCGGTTTTGTTTCTCGTGGCCCAACGCGCGCACCGCCGTCATGGGCCCTGAGCAGGCGGCCGAGACCATGGCGCTGGTGACGGCAGCCGCCATGCAGCGCAAGACCGGCCAAGTGGACACCGAGAAGATCGCCGCGCTCAAGGCCGGCATCGTCGAGCGCTTTGAGCGGCAGATGAGTGTGTTTGCCACCAGCGCGCTGCTGCTGGACGACGGGGTGATCGACCCACGCGACACCCGCGCCGTGCTGGCCGAGGTGCTGGCCGTTTGCCGCGAAGCCGAGGCGCGCACGCCGCAGCGCCTGTCGTTTGGAGTGATGCGCCCATGAAAACACCATTCACCACGGTATTGGTGGCCAACCGGGGCGAGATTGCCTTGCGGGTGATGCGCAGCGCACGGGCGCTGGGCTACCGCACGGTGGCGGTGTACTCCAGCGCCGACGCCGACAGCCGCCATGTGCGCGAGGCCGACCTGGCGGTGTGTATTGGTGGCGCGGCGCCGCGCGAGAGCTACCTGAACATCCCCGCGCTGATCGAGGCGGCCCAACGCACCGGCGCCGACGCGGTGCACCCGGGCTACGGCTTTTTGGCCGAGAACCCCGACTTTGCCCGCGCCTGCCGCGAGGCGGGGCTGGTGTTCATTGGCCCTTCGCCCGAGGCCATGGCCGCCATGGGCCACAAGGCTGGTGCCAAACGCCGCATGGCCGAAGCGGGTGTGCCCTGCATTCCCGGCTACGACGGCGAGGACCAAAGCCCTGAGCGCCTGTGCACCGAGGCCGCGCGGGTGGGTTACCCGCTGATGATCAAGGCCTGCGCGGGTGGCGGCGGGCGTGGCATGCGGCTGGTGGAACGCGCCGACGGCTTTGCCGCCGCGCTGGCCAGCGCGCAGAGCGAGGCGCTCAACGCCTTTGGCGACGCCAGCGTGTTGCTGGAGCGCGCGGTGCTGCGGCCCCGGCACATCGAGATTCAGGTGCTGGCCGACCGGTATGGCCACGCGATTCACTTGGGTGAGCGCGACTGCTCGGTGCAGCGGCGCCACCAAAAAATCATCGAAGAAGCGCCCTCGCCCGCCGTGAGCCCCGAGCTGCGCGAACGCATGGGCGCGGTGGCGGTGCAAGCGGTGCAGGCGCTGGGCTATGAAGGCGTGGGCACGCTGGAGTTTTTGCTAGAAGAAACACACGAAGGCAGCCACCCCGTCGCCGCCGGGCCGCCCCAAGGCGACGGCGCCCCCTCGGGGGGCAGCGACCCAGCGCAGCGGCGGAGCGTGGGGGCCAACTTCTATTTCCTGGAAATGAACACCCGCCTGCAGGTGGAGCATCCCGTCACCGAAGCCATCACCGGCTTGGACTTAGTAGCGCTGCAGCTGCAGGTGGCCGCCGGAGAGCCGCTGCCGCTGAGCCAAGCGGATGTGCGTTTTCAGGGCCACGCCATTGAGGTGCGGCTGTGCGCCGAAGACCCAGCCCAGGGCTTTGTGCCGCAAAGCGGGCGGGTGCTGCGCTGGCGCGCCGACGAGCGACTGCGTACCGAGAGCGCTTTGCAAGACGGCTGCGACATCCCGCCCTGGTACGACTCGATGGTGGCCAAGCTGATTGCGCACGGGCCCAACCGCGAGAGCGCACGCCGTCGCCTGATCGCCGGCCTGCAAGACACGGTGGCGCTGGGCCTGCCGACCAACCAGAGCTATTTGGCCGCCTGCTTGCAACACCCGGTGTGGGTGGCGGGTGAGGCCACCACCGCCTTCATCGGCGAACACAGCGAGGCCCTGCTGCGCGACAGCCAGGGCGACGCCGAGGGCCAGGCCGCCATGGGTGCGCTGGCCCTGCTGGAATGCGACAGCGGCCAACACCACCCGCTGGCCGCGCGCCACCCGGTGCGCCTGCGCTACCGCTGCAACGGCGCCTTGATGGAAGCGACCGCCACCCGCGAGGGCGACGGTTGGCGGCTGCAACAGCACACCGCCGAAGGCAACGCCGAATACACGGTGGCGGTGCTCGGCCGTGCCCATGGCCATTGGCGGCTGGCGCTGGACGGCGTGCAGCGCAGCGTCGACTGGGCGCGCAGCGACAGCGACCCACACACCGTGTGGCTGCAGTCGCTCGGCGACATCTGGTGTGTGCGCGACGAACGGCTGAATGCGGCGCAACGCGCGAGCGACAGCGGCGACGGGCAAGTGCGCGCGGCCATGAACGGCCGGGTGGTGGCGGTGGCGGTGGCGGTGGGCCAAACCGTGCAGCGTGGCGACACCGTGCTGACGCTGGAAGCCATGAAGATGGAACACCGCCACAGCGCCAACACCAGCGGCGTGGTGTGCGCAGTGCATGTGCAGACGGGCGATCAGGTGAGCGCAGCCCGGGTTCTGGTGGAGATTGCACCGCAGACCAGCGCACCCACCCCGCCCAGCCCATGAATGGGTGTGCACCTACCATCGCCGCATGGCCGCCACTCTGAACCACCTGATTCCCGCCCACGCGCCACAGCTGCTGGGTGAACACCTGGCGCGCGCTGGCGCGGGCCTGCGCCCGGCCGCTCTGGTCAAGAGCGCTGGCCCGGATTTCGACAGCCTGCCGCTGATGGCGCGCGGGCAGCGTCTGGCCGATGCCTTGATTCGCCATCTGCCGAGCAAATTTACCCAAGCCGCGCCGCTGCTGGTGGCGTCCATGGGCGCACCCATGGCGCTGGACGCGCAGGGTGAACCGGTGTCTGCCGGCGATGTGCCAAGCGGATTTTTTTACCTGGCGCACAGCCTGTTTATTGCCCAACAGGGGCTGAACCACCTGGACATCGCCATGGACGCGCAACACGCGCTGACGCAGCGATTCACCGCCGAATTCAGCCTGCGGCCCTATCTGCAACAACACACCCAAGCCACGTTGACCCACCTGGCGCGCTGGGCGCAAGACACCAACGCCCATGTGCGCCGCGCCGCCAGCGAGGCCACGCGCCCGCGCTTGCCCTGGGCTGCGCGCCTGAGCGACTTTGTGCGCGACCCCAGCCCCGCCCTGCCGCTGCTGCAGACCTTGCGCGACGATCCGTCGTCGTACGTGCGGCGTTCGGTGGCCAACCACCTCAACGACATCGGCAAAGACCACCCCGAGCTGCTGCTGGCGGTGGCCGGCGACTGGTTCAAGCAAGCCCCACCAACACGCGCAGCCCTGTTGCGGCATGCGATGCGCAGCCTGATCAAGGCTGGCCATCCGCAGGCGCTGGCGCTGTTGGGGCACGGTGGCGCCAGCGCACTTCGGGTAAGCGGCGGCGCCACTGTGCCGGCGCGCGCCGCCATCGGCACCAGCGTGCGCTTGCAAGCCGAGCTGCACAACCCCAGCGGCAACACCGCCAGCGCCCTGGCCGACTGGCGGGTGCATTACGTCAAGGCCGATGGCCAGACCAGCGCCAAGGTGTTCAAGGGCAGCACGCTGACGCTGGCCCCGGGCGAGACCTGTGTGCTGGAAAAAACTTTGTCGCTGCGCCAGATGAGCACCCGCACCCATTACCCCGGCAGCCACCGGGTGGAGCTGGCCCTGAACGGCCAGGCCCATGCGGTGGCCACCTTTGAACTTGTGCCCTGAACCCCGCCCCAGGAGGCCCGCCATGCCGTTCACCCACGAACACCGCCAGATTCAAAGCACGCTCAAGCGCTTTATTGACGACGTGATCAACCCCCATGTGGACGAATGGGAGGCGGCCGAAATCTTTCCCGCGCACGAGGTGTTTCGCGAGATGGGCAAGCTGGGCTTGCTGGGCCTGACCAAGCCCGAGGCCTATGGCGGCGCGGGCCTGGACTACAGCTATGGCCTGGCCATGGCCGAAACGCTGGGGCACATTACATGCGGCGGTGTGCCCATGGCCATTGGGGTGCAAACCGACATGGCGACGCCTGCGCTGGCGCGCTTTGGCAGCGACGAGCTGCGCGCGCAGTTTTTGGCGCCAGCCATTGCCGGTGAGCAGGTGGGCTGCATTGGCGTGAGCGAGCCGGCCGCAGGCAGCGATGTGGCGGGCATCAAAACCGTGGCGCGCAAAGACGGCGACGACTACGTCATCAGCGGGCAAAAAATGTGGATCACCAACAGCCTGCAGGCCGACTGGATGTGCATGCTGGTCAACACCAGCGAAGGCCCGGCGCACAAAAACAAAAGCCTGGTGATGGTGCCGCTGCGCGAGAACGGGCGGCTGCGCCCGGGCATCGAGGTGGGCAAGAAGATCCGCAAGATCGGCATGATGAGCAGCGACACCGGGCTGCTGTACTTTGACAAGGTGCGGGTGCCACAGCGCTTTCGCATTGGCGGCGAGGGCCAAGGCTTTGTCTACCAGATGCAGCAGTTTCAGGAAGAACGGCTGTGGTGCGCGGCCAGCACACTCGAGAGCCTCTCCAACTGCATCCGCTGGACGATTGAATGGGCCCAAGACCGCCAGCTGTTTGGTGCCAGCTTGACCGATCAGCAGTGGGTGCAGTTCAAGCTGGCTGAACTCAAGACCGAGGTGGAGAGCCTGCGCGCCCTGACCTACGCCGCCTGCGAGCGCTATGTGGCGGGCGAGGACGTGACCGAATGGGCCACCATGTGCAAGCTCAAGGCCGGGCGCCTGAACCGCTTGGTGCCCGACACCTGCCTGCAGTTCTGGGGCGGCATGGGCTTCACCTGGGAGAACAAGGTGGCGCGCATGTTCCGCGACGGGCGCCTGGCCAGCATTGGCGGCGGTGCCGACGAGGTGATGCTGGGCATTCTGGCCAAGACCATGGGCATCGCCAAACGCCCGGTGCGCTGAACGCCCGCACGGCGCAGGCGACAGACCCCGCTGGAGGCTTGCCCCACAATCCCCGCATGAGCCCCAAAACCACCGCCCCCGTGGCGTTTGATCCCGAATTTGTGCAAGGCCTCAAGGCCATCTTTGAAGAAAAAATTGTCTTCAACCAGGTGCTGGGTCTGCAGATCACCAGCCTGGAGCCCGAGCTGGTGAGCGCGCGCATCGAGATGCGGCCGCAACTGGTCGGCCACTACGCCTACAACCGGGTGCACGGCGGCGTGATCAGCGCCGGTCTCGACGCCATGGGCGGTCTGGCCTGCATGGCCGCGATTGGCGCGCGCCACATGGACGAGGCGCCTGAGCTGCGCCTGCACCGTTTTGCCAAGCTCGGCACCATCGACCTGCGCATCGACTACCTGCGCCCGGGCATTGGCGAATGGTTTGAACTGCGTGCCGAGGTGCTGCGCCTGGGTTCGCGGGTGGCCAGCACGCGCATGGGTTTTTACGGGCCGGACGGTAAGCTGCTGTCGACCGGCGCAGGCGCTTACATCGTGTCCTGATCACTGGGGCGCGCGGCGCGTGCCCTTGACCACCACCTCCACCCGTCGGTTGGGCTGGTTGCAAGCCAGCAGCTCAGCGCGCGGCAGCTTTTTGGCGTCGCACCCGGGCACCACCAACTGATCATCGGCCATACCCACGGCCTTGAGCTTGTCGGCTGGCAAGCCCACCCCCAGCATCACCTGCGCCACCGTCTGTGCACGCGACGTCGACAATTCGAGGTTGAGGGCACGTGGGCCCATGGGGTCGGAATGACCCACCACCTCCACCATCTCAATAGATGCGTGGTCTTCGCGGATCTTGCGGGCGAGTTTGACGATCTCAAATTCACCCATTTTGAGCAAATTACCAATACCGTCTTTGCCGAACTGAAACAGCAGCTCCGAGGCCAAGGTGTAGCGGGTTTCACCCCGGCTGCAGTCGCCCACTGGCGCCAGGCGCGACACCACATGGGCCTGGCGGCGCAACCCGTCGGCCTGCGCCACAAACTCGGACGCGGTGATGGGCTGCAGATGCGGCTCGCCCTGCCGCACAGCCACGCGCACAAACAACTCTGGCTCGGAGCCTTGGCGCTGCACAGGACTGGACACGCCGTCGGTGGTGCGGGCCTCAATGCGCCAGCTGTTGCGGCACACCACAGCGTCAACAAAGCCCCCCGGCAACAAACTGCTCAGCAAACGCCCATTGATGAACACACCGGCTGGCTGCTCGGGTGAGAGATCGTCCACAGCACGGAACAACACCAGCCGCACCTGGGACGAGGACACATCCAAAGGCGCCATGCTTTCACTGGAATAGGTGACCCAACTCACCCGCGCCGGCCCCACAGCTTGGGCCCACACCACACCGGTCGTTGCACACCAGAGCAGCGCCGCGCCCAACAAAGTGGCCGCATGGCATGAGAACGATCGCTTTTTTGTCAGATAGGACTGTGTCATCTTGTCATTTACCCTCAGATGGAGAATAGCCCAAATGGCGTAAATATGACGCGTCTTCACATCACTATTGCTAATTTATTCACACTTATGAATTCATTTGATGTGGGCGCAAGCTCTTGACTCCGCACCAAGGCACACAAAAAAACGCCGACCCGAGGGTCGGCGTGCCAAGTCAACGGTTGGCCGCTCAGACCAACCGGACCCTGAACATCACTTGCTGGCGAAGTAAGGCGACACCACCTTCCAGCGGCCGTCCTGGATTTGCGACAGGCGCGAGGCGTTGCTGCCCAGGCGCTTTTGTGGGCCAAAGGTCATTTCGGCGCTACCAAAAATGTCGGCGGGAATGACCATGGTGTCCATCGCTTTGATGAAGCTGTCGGTGCTCAAGTTGGCGCCCGCTTTGGTGGCGGCGCGGATGAAGGCGTCCACCGCGTTGTAGCCGTACACCGAGAACACGGTCGGGTCTTCGTTGAACTTGGTCTTGTACTTGTTGGCCCAGAACCGGATGGGCTGCGAGGCCTCGTCCAAGTAGGGGTGCTGCACCTGCATCGCGGCGTACAGCCCGTTCATGGCGGGGCCGCCAAGCTTGTGGATCAGGTCGGTGTAGGCCGCGCTCGAGCCGAGAAAGGTCGGGTTAAAGCCCAGACGCCGCGCGGTGGCGATGCCGCCAATGGTCTCGCGGATGATGGTGCCCATGACCACAAAGTCGCACTGCGAGGAAGCGAGCTTTTGCATTTGCGAGGCGAAGTCGGTGGCGCCACGCTTGTAGGTGGTGACCTCGGCAAACGTCATGCCGATGGACTTCAGACCCTCTTCAGCGCCCTTGAACACCTCCAGACCGAACTCGTCGTCCTGGTACATGGAACAGACTTTTTTGGCGTTCTTTTCTTTCACCAGCATGGGCACGGCCTGGCGCATCTGGTCGTAGTAGGTGGCAGCGAACGAGTATTTCAGCCGGTGGAAGGGGTCGTACATTTCGCGCGCTGCGGTCACCGGGAAGAAGTTGATCACGTTCTTCTGGAACTGCACCGGCATAGCAGCCATGTTTTGTGCGGTGCCGATGTGGCCGACCATGGCAAAAATCTTGTCTTGGTTCACCAGCTTTTGCGCAGCCAACACGGCCTTGCGCGGATCGTAGCCCGAGTCTTCCACCTGCAGACGCAGTTTGCGGCCATTCACGCCGCCTTGCTCATTGGCCTCGTCGACCCGCAGCATCATGCCCAGGCGCACTTGCTTGCCAAAGCCCGCCAAAGGGCCGGACAAGTCCTGGATAGAACCCAGGGTGATTTCGGTTTTGCTCACGCCTTGCGATTGGGCGAAGGCGCTGGCGCCTACCAGCGCCAGCGCGGCGGCGACCAGACTGAATTTGCGTTGCATGGAGTGTCTCCTAGTGTGAAAGGTCGGGGGGAAAAAATCAGCGGTACATGGCCTCGATCCGCTCGGCATACTTCTGTTGCACCAGCTTGCGCTTGAGCTTCATGGTGGGGGTGAGTTCTTCGTCTTCGGCGCTGAGCTGGGTGTCAAGCAGCCAAAACTTCTTGATCTGCTCGACACGAGCAAACTTCTTGTTGACGCTCTCGATCAAGTCGGAGATGAGTTGCTGAACCTCGGGCGAGCGGGTGAGGCTGGCGTAGTTGGAGAAGGGCACATCGTTGTCTTGCGCAAACTTCTCCACGTTGTCTTGATCGATCATGATGATGACGGTGAGGTAGGGCCGCTGGTCGCCGATGACCACCGCGTCGGTCACATAGGGCGAAAACTTCAATTCGTTTTCGATCTCGCTGGGTGTGATGTTCTTGCCCCCTGCGGTGATGATGATGTCTTTCATGCGGTCGGTGATGCGGAAAAACCCTTCCTCATCGACCACACCCACGTCCCCGGTGTGCAGCCATCCGTCGGCGTCGATGGTCTCGGCGGTTTTCTCGGGCAAGTTGAGGTAGCCCATGAACACGTTGGGGCCCTTGACCAAAATCTCGCCGGTGGCGGGGTCGAGCCGCACCTGGTTGTAGTTGGCCGCCGGGCCAATCGAGCCGGGCTTGATGCGTGCGGCCGTCACACCGGTGGACGCACCGCAGGTTTCGGTCATACCCCAGACCTCGAGCATGGGCACACCCAGCGCGAGGTACCAGCGCACCAGCTCCGGCGAAATGGGGGCCGCGCCAGTGACCAAAAAGCGTGAGTTGTGAATGCCAATGAGCTTGCGCACATTGTTGAGCACCAGCCAGCGCGCCAGTGTGAACTGGGCGCGCAAGGCAGCGGACACCGGCTGACCAGCCAGCACCTGCTCGGCCACCCGCTGCCCCACCCCAATGGCCCAAGCGTAGGCGCCCTGTTGCAGAACACCGGCTTCCTTGAGCGCAATCATCACGCCCGAATAAAACTTCTCCCACACCCGGGGCACCGCCGTGAACACAGTGGGCGCGATCTCGCGCACGTTCTCGGGCACGGTGTCGGGGTTTTCCACAAAGTTGAGCTTGGCGCCGGTGTAGAGCGAGAAGTACTCGCCGCCCATGCGTTCGGCGATGTGGCAGAGCGGCAAAAAGCACATGCACTCGTCGGACTCGTCGCGCGCGATCAGCGTGTTGTAGCCGCGCACGGTGTAGACCAGCCCGGCGTGGCTGTGCATGGCACCTTTGGGCTTGCCGGTGGTGCCCGAGGTGTAGACCAAAATCGCCAGCTGCTCGGGCTGGCAATTGGCCACCCGCTCATCCAGCGCCTTGGGGTGCTGCGTCATGTGTTCGCGCCCCAACTGGCGCAGCGCGTCCAGGCCAATGACCATGGGGTCGTTGAGCTCGCGCAGGCCGTCCATGTCGAACACCACAATGTGGCGCAGCAGCGGCAGCGATTCGCGCACCGCCAACGCCTTGTCGAGTTGTTCGTCGTCTTCCACCAGCAGCACCGTGGTGCGCGAATCGGTGCACAGGTACTGCACCTGGTCGGCGGCATCGGTCGGATAAATACCGTTGGCCACACCGCCGCAGCTGAGCACCGCCAGATCGGCCAGTACCCAGTCGATATTGGTGTTGGAGAGAATGGACGCGGTCTCGCGCGGGGCAAAGCCCAGTGCCAGCAGGCCATGGCCGATCTCGCGCACCGCCTGGCCCACTTGGGTCCAGGTCCAGCTGCGCCAGATACCAAAGTCTTTCTGCCGCAGCCACACATTGGGCCCGCGCTGGTCGACCGCGTTCCAGAACATGGCCGGAATGGTCTCGCCTGCGAGCACCACCCGCGTCTCGGGCTGGATATGGGACAAATCCCATAAATTACTCATGAGCGTCCCCCCGCGCTACCGTCGGCGCTGCAGCGAGGTCTCGATGGCCAGGGCACCCGTGGGACCGGCTTCGCCGGACCACTGGGTGCGTCCCCCTCCGGCCGAAGGCCAGAGAGGGGGAAGACGCGAAGCGGCGCAGGGGGTGCATCATCTCTATCTCCAGGTTTTCTTTTTCTTCCAGCGGCGGTCGGCGCGCACGCCCTCTTCCTTCATGCCGAGGTAGAACTCCTTGATGTCCTCCTTCTCGCGCAAGCGGGCGCAGGTGTCTTCCATGACGATGCGGCCGTTTTCCAATACGTAGCCGTAGTCGGCGGCGTTGAGCGCCATGTTGGCGTTTTGCTCCACCAGCAAGATGGTGGTGCCGCGCTCGCGGTTGATGCGCACCACGATCTCGAAGATTTCTTTGGTGAGCTTTGGGGAGAGGCCCAGGCTCGGCTCGTCGAGCAAGATCAGATCCGGGTTGGCCATGAGCGCGCGGCTGATGGCCAGCATTTGCTGCTGGCCGCCGGAGAGCAGGCCAGCGTCTTGCGCGGCGCGCTCGCGCAGAATGGGGAAATAGGTGAACACCGACTCCATGTCGCGCGTCACACCATCGCGGTCGCTGCGGGTGTAGGCGCCCATGAGCAGGTTGTCGCGCACCGACAGCAGCGGGAACACCTCGCGCCCTTCGGGCACATGCATCAGACCGCGCTGTACGATCAGAGCCGGGTCTTGGGCGGTGATGTTTTCGCCCTTGAACTCGATGCTGCCCTTGCGCGGATCGATGATGCCGCTGATGGTTTTCAGGATCGTCGTTTTGCCCGCGCCGTTGCTGCCCAACACGGTGGCGATTTCACCGCGCCGCACCTGCAGACTCACCCCACGAATGGCCTTGATCGGACCGTAGGCGCTCTCCACATTGAGCAACTTGAGCACCGCGTTGTCTGTCACCGGTACCGTCATGCTGGGGCTCCTTGCACCGGCGCCGTGCGGCGCAGGCTCGACACATCGTCCACGGTGCCGAGGTAGGCCTCGATCACCCCGGGGTGGCTCTGCACCTCGGCCGGTGTGCCGGTGGCCAGCTCGGCCCCCATGCTCATGGCCAACACCCGGTCGGACACCTTAGACACCAGGCTCATGTCGTGCTCCACCATCAGTACGGTGATGCCCAACTCGTTCTTGATGTCGGCGATCCAAAACGCCATGTCGTCGGTTTCTTCCACGTTCAGGCCTGAGGACGGTTCGTCGAGCAGCAGCAGGCGCGGCTCGGTGCACAGCGCCCGGGCCAGCTCCACCACCTTGCGCACGCCATAGGGCAAGCCGGCCACCATGGTGTCGCGGTGGTGCTGCAGGTCCAGAAAGTCGATCACTTGCTCGACCTTGTCGCGGGCTTCAATTTCCGCCGCGCGGGTACGGCCGCTGAAAAACAACTCGCTCCACAAACCGGTGCAGCGGTGGGTGTGGCGACCAATCAGCAGGTTTTGCAGCACCGTGGCGTGCTCAAACAACTCGATGTTCTGGAACGTGCGCGCAATGCCCAGGCCGGCGATGGCGTGCGGCGGCTGTTCGGTCAGGCGCAGCATGCCCTGCGGCCCCGCATAGTCGATGCTGCCCTGGGTTGGGGTGTAGATGCGGCTGATGAGGTTGAAGACCGTGGTTTTGCCCGCGCCGTTGGGGCCGATCAAGGTGAACACCTCGCCGCGCCGGACGTCGAAGCTGACGTTGTTGACCGCGACCACGCCACCAAAGCGGACGGTCAGCTTGTTTGCAGAAAGCAAGATTTCTTCAGTCATAGGTTCTCGCCAACACCAGACAAGAGTGAGTGCCCGGCACCCGTTCAAGAACACCCCGGGACTGGCTTTGCCAGACCGCAGGTGTTGCCCCCTGGAGGGGGTGACGCGAAGCGGCGCGGGGGTGGTTCATTTCAATCGGTCCGATTTCTGGAACGACTTCTGCCGCTTGAACATGCCTTTGCGGTAGAACGGGAAGAGCTGGAACCAGGTGCGGATCTTGAGCCAGCGGCCGTACAGGCCCATGGGCTCAAACAGCACAAAGGCGATCAGCACCAGACCATAGACCATGCCTTGCAAACCAGCGGCCTGGCCGATGGCGGCGGGCAACAAGTCCTTGCCCATGGCAATGAGCTGCGGCATGACGATGAGGAAGATGGCGCCCAGAAACGCGCCGTGCACCGAGCCCAAGCCACCAATCACCACCATCAGCAGCAAGTCGATCGACTGGATGATGGAGAACTGCTCGGGCGACAGAAACATGATCTTGTGCGCATACAGTGCGCCACCCACACCGGCGAGCGCGGCTGAGAGCGCAAACGACAAGGTCTTGTAACGCGCCAAGTGAATGCCCATGCTCTGGGCAGAAATTTCGGAGTCGCGGATGGCGACAAACGCGCGGCCGGTGGACGATCGCAACAGATTCAGGATGCCCAGCGTGGCCACCACACACACCACCAGGCACAAGAAATAAAACTCGTTGGTCGAGTCCAGTTCCCAGCCAAACAGATTGGGGTAGCCCACCATCAGGCCTTTGTTGCCACCGGTCACGCTGTCCCAGCGGGCGATGCCCTCTTCCACAATAAAGCCAAACGCCAGCGTGGCCATGCCCAGGTAAATGCCCTTGACCCGCAGCGCCGGCAAGCCCACCACGACACCCACCGCCGCCGCCAGCGCGCCAGCGGCCAACAGCGCCAGCGGAAAAGGCACGCCGGCGTTGACCATCACCGCCTGGGTGTAGGCGCCCACCCCCAAAAACGCTGCGTGGCCGAGCGAAAACAGACCCGTAAAGCCAGCCAGCAGCATCAGGCCCAAGCCCACAATGGCGTAGATCAGCACAAAGGTCAGCTGCGCCAGCCAGTACTCCTCCAGCAACCAGGGCGAGGCCACCAAGAACAAGCCCAGCAGGCTGTACCAGAACACATGGCCGCCGTGCTTGGCCAGCCGGATGTCCTGCTCGTAGTCGGTCTTGAACAGGAATCTCATACCTTTTTCCTGAGTTGTTCGCCGAACAGGCCATTGGGTTTGAGCACCAACATCAGCAGCACCACGATGTAGGGCGCAATGTCCTTGAAGCCTTCTGGCAAATAAAAGCCCGAGAGCGCTTCGACAATGCCGATGATCAAACCGCCCACGATGGCGCCCGGCAAACTGCCAAAGCCACCCACCACCGCGGCCGGAAAGGCCTTGAGCCCAATAAAGCCCATGTTGGCGTGCACAAAAGTAATGGGCGCGAGCAGCAAGCCGGCCACCGCCGCCACGGCAGCGGCCAAGCCCCACACCAAGCCGTTGAGTCGCTTGACCGGAATGCCCATGTAATAAGCGGCCAACTGGTTTTGCGACGAGGCCTGCATGGCAATGCCAAGCTTGCTGTACTTGAACAACACAAACAGCACGCCACACAACAGCGCAGTGGCGCCAATGACCACCAGTTGTTCGGCCGACATCACCAAAGCGCCAAGATGGAACACCTGACCCGCGTAGGGCACCGGCAGGGTGTGGGTATCGGTGCCGATGTCGGGAATCATGGTGATCAGACCGCGCAGCACATAACCCACGCCGATGGTGAGCATGACGATGGAAAACGCCGGCTGACCGAGGATGGGACGGATCACCACCCGTTCCAGCAACACACCAAACAGGCCCATGGCCACAATGGCCGATGGCACCGACAGCCAAAACGGAAAGCCCAGCGCGGTCATGGCCGCCAAGCCACCGAAGGCGCCCACCATCATCAGGTCGCCTTGGGCAAAGCTGACGGTCTCTGTGGCCTTGTAAATCAACACAAAGCCCAGAGCAATCAGGCCATAAATACAGCCCTGGGCGATGCCGCTGATGAGCAGTTGCAGCAATTGCACGCGGTGGTCTCCTGGTGGTGGCGGCGCGGATGTGTCGAGCGCCGCTGAGGTGCTCCGGTTATATCGGCGCTTGCGCGAAACTGACGCTAGGGTTGACCCGATAGCGAGTCGCCGACGTGCCAACGACCGCAGCTGCACCAGACCTCTCTGGATGCCAACGCCCAATGGGACCTGCCGCTGGGCAGCCTGTCGGCGCTGCCTATGATGCGCACCATGCCCACCCCGCCGAACGAAGCCGCCGATGTGCTGGTGCTGCAGCACACCACCGAAGACACCCCCGCCTATCTGGGCACCTGGCTGGACCGCCAGGGCCTGCGCTGGCACTGCCCCTGCGCGGAGGCGGGCAACGCCTATCCGGCCAGCGTGCGCGGCTACCGGGCGCTGGCGGTACTGGGCGGCGAATGGAGCGCCAACGACGAGCGCGCCAGCCTGCGACATGCCGAAGCCCTGATCCGCGAAGCGGTGGCGCTGGATGTGCCGGTGATCGGCCACTGCCTGGGCGGGCAGTTGATGGCGCGCGCCCTGGGTGGCCAGGTGACGCGCTTGCCCGAGCCCGAAATCGGTTGGCTGGCGCTGCAGCACACCGGCAGCCCGCAGGCTACCAACTGGCTGGGCGCCGAGCCGCACGCGGTGGTGTACCAGTGGCACTACGACAGCTTCACCGCCCTGCCCGCTGGCGCCACGCTGCTGGCCAGTTCAGGCGCCTGCGCCCACCAGGCGTTTGCGTTGGGGCCGCACCTGGCGATGCAGTTTCACATTGAAATCACGCCCGAGAAAATCGAGGCCTGGCTGCAGCAGCCCGGCACGGTGTACCCGCAAACTCTGCAGGCCGGTGTGCGCACGGTGCAGGCGCCTGCGACCATGCGCGCCGCCACCGCCCAACACCAGCGCGCCAGCGAGGCGCTGGCCGATCGCATCTACACCGCGTGGCGGCGGCACTGGCACTGAACGCTCAGTCTGCCTTGAGAATCGGCCTGGGCCGCCCGCTGTCGTCGATGGCCACATAGGTCAGACTCGCGTCGGTGACCTTCATGAACTGGCCCTGTTGCCGGTAGCGCTCGGCGTACACCTCCACCTGCACCGTGATCGAGGTGTTGCCGATGCGGCTGACGTGGGCAAAAAAGCTCAGAATGTCACCGACCCGCACCGGCTGCTTGAAGATGAACTCGTTGACCGCGACCGTGGCCATGCGGCCCTGCACATACCGCGCCGGCAGCACCGAACCGGCCAAGTCCACCTGGGCCATGACCCAGCCGCCAAAGATGTCGCCGTTGGCGTTGCAGTCGGCCGGCATGGGAATGACCTTCATCACCAGCACACGGTCGGTGGACAGGCCCTCGGGCCAGTACGACGGGGTTTGGGGCACGGGGGACACGGGGGTCTGGGACATGGGCGCACAATTCCGAGGTTTGTTCACCCGGATTGTCCCCCATGCGCCCTGCCGCTTCCGCTTTGCCACCCACCACGCACACCACACGCGATCGCTCGGACTGGGTAGTGCTCTCGCGCCTGCTGCCTTATCTGTGGCAGTACAAATGGCGGGTGGCGGCGGCGCTGGCGTTCATGGTGGCGGCCAAGCTGGCCACGGTGAGTGTGCCGCTGCTGCTCAAACAGCTGGTCGACAGCATGAACATCGCTGCGGGCAGCGCAACCGCCCTGCTGGTGGTGCCGGTGGGCCTGATCGTGGCCTATGGCGCGCTGCGTTTTTGCACCTCGCTGTTCACCGAACTGCGCGAACTGATCTTTGCCAAGGCCACCGAAGGCGCCACCCGACAAATCGCGCTGGAGGTGTTTGGCCACTTGCATGCGCTGTCGCTGCGTTTTCACCTGGAGCGCCAGACCGGTGGCATGACGCGCGACATCGAGCGCGGCACCCGCGCAGTGCAGTCGCTGATTTCGTATTCGCTCTACAGCATCTTCCCCACCCTGATTGAGGTGGCGCTGGTGCTGGCGCTGCTGGGCAGCCAGTTCGACATGGGTTATGTCTGGATCACGCTGGTGGCGCTGGTGCTGTACGTGGTGTTCACCGTGAGCGTGACCGAATGGCGCACCCAGTTTCGCCGCCGCATGAACGAGCTGGAATCGAGCAGCCAAAGCCGCGCCATGGATTCGCTGCTCAATTACGAAACCGTCAAGTACTTCAACAACGAGGCGTTTGAAACCCGCCGCTACGACGAGGCGCTGGAAAAACTGCGCCGCATACGCATCAAGACCCAATTCACGCTCTCGCTGCTCAACGGCGGACAGCAGCTCATCATCGCCACCGCCTTGGTGCTGATGCTCTGGCGCGCTACCCAGGGCGTGGCCGATGGCAGCCTGACGCTGGGCGATTTGGTGATGGTCAACGCCTTCATGATCCAGCTCTACATTCCGCTGAATTTTCTGGGCGTGCTCTACCGTGAGATCAAGCAAAGCCTGACCGACCTGGACCGCATGTTCACGCTGCTCGAGAAGGAGCGCGAGATCGCGGACGCCCCGGGCGCGCAGGCGCTGCAGCTGGGCGCTGCGCCCGAGGTGGTGTTTGACGATGTGCGTTTTGCCTACGAGAGCAACCGCCCCATTTTGCACGGCGTGAGCCTGCGCATTCCGGCCGGGCAAACGGTGGCGGTGGTGGGACCATCGGGCTCGGGCAAGTCGACGCTGGCGCGCTTGCTGTACCGGTTTTATGACGTGGACCGTGGCTCTGGCCAGATCACCATCGATGGGCAAGACATCAGCGAGGTCACCCAGGGCAGCCTGCGCCAGGCGATTGGCATCGTGCCGCAAGACACCGTGCTCTTCAACGACACCATCGGCTACAACATCCGCTATGGCCGACCCGACGCCAGTCAGGCCGAGATGGAGCGCGCCGCACAGGCCGCCCACATCCACCACTTCATCGCCAGCCTGCCACAGGGCTACGACACGGTGGTGGGCGAGCGCGGGCTCAAGCTATCCGGCGGCGAGAAGCAGCGCGTGGCGATTGCCCGCACCCTGCTGAAAGACCCGCCGGTGCTGATTTTTGATGAGGCCACCTCAGCGCTCGATTCGGCCAATGAGCGCGCCATTCAGACCGAGCTGCGCGCCGTGGCGCAGAACAAAACCACGCTGGTGATCGCGCACCGCTTGTCTACCGTGGTGGACGCGCACGAGATTGTGGTGCTGCGCCACGGTGTGGTGGTCGAGCGCGGCACCCACGCGGCGCTGCTGGCCATGGGCGGGGTGTACGCCGAGATGTGGGCGCTGCAGCAAAGCCAAGCCGATTGACGGCCAAAGCGGGTTCGCCACCCGCGTCGGTCAACGCTGGCTCAGGCCCTGCACCGCCTGGAACATGGACTGGCGCGCTTGCGCGACGATCTGACCGCGCCAGGCGTCGGTATCGACATAAAAAGCGGCTTTGAGTTCGGCCTTGATGGTCTGAGCCAGTGCCGCATCGGCCTCGGGGTGCCGGTGCAACCAGTGGTCGGCACGCAGGCAGTTGATCACTTGCTCCAGAGACACGGTACCGTACTCCATGGCAATGCCGGTGTAGCTGGCCTGCGGGCATTCGTCGTGGATGGCCCCCCACATCAAGCCCGTGAGCAGGGCCGAGGTGGAGCTGCCGTCGTAGATCGAGGTAACCGGTGTGGCGCCGCCACCGTCCCACCAGCGCCGCGCGCGGGCGATGGCTTCGGCGTCGTCGCTGCCGGCCCAGATGCGCTCGCCCAGACCGCATTCGCCTAGGCCGGTGTGCAGGTCGATCCAGGCCACCTGGCGCGCCGCGCGTCCGTGTTCGCGCAACACGGCGCGCAAGGTGTGGTTGCTCCAGGTCGGCCCGTGACCACCAAAAAACATGCCGTCGGGGTGGCTGCACTGGCCTTGCGACACCGCAGTCTGGTAAGCCCGCATGCCGTGGCGCTCGATCCAGGCGGCAATCGCAGCTTCGTTCTCAGCGCTGGGCGGCCACTGCGCGGGCAGCAGCAACGGGTGCAATTCGCCATAGGTGGCGTTGACCGCCAGTGGCTGCGAGAAATCGCGGAAATTGCGGTTGAGGTCGACGTTTTCCTGCGTCACCCGCCGGCCCCAGGAAAAGCCATGCGGATTGAGGGCGTGGATGTAGAGCACCGCCACGCCGGCATCGCGCGCCTGGGCGCGCCAGTCGGCGTCGTGCAGGGCAAACACCTGCACACCCGAGCCGCAATAGCCTTCGGCGCCATGGCAGGCGCTGCTGACAATCAACAGGCGCTCGGCGTCGGCCGGACCGTCGCGCGCCACGTCCATGGCCAGGGTTTCGCCGTCGCGCCCGGGCAAGCCCACCGCGTGGCTCTGGATCGCGGCACCAGCGGCCGCTGCGGCTTCGAGAAACTGGATACGCGCCCGGGCGTAGGATGCGCTGAACGCTTGGTTGACGCCGATCATGCGGCCGCCTTGGATGCGGCCTGTGCCAGCCAGCGCTGCGCCAGCTGCACCCAGTAGGTTGCGCCGAGCGGAATCAAGTCGTCGTTGAAATCGTAGTGCGGGTTGTGCAGCACACACGGGCCGGCGTCGTGGCCACCGCCCTCGTAGTCGGCGCGGTGCGCGCCGTCGCCATTGCCGATGAACACATAAGCGCCGGGCTTGGCCTGCAGCATGTAGGCAAAGTCTTCGGCCCCCATGGTGGGCTCTTGGCGCAGCACTTGCGCCTCGCCCACGATGTCGGCCATGACGCTGCGCGCAAAGGCGGCTTCGGGCGCGGTGTTGATGGTGGGCGGGTAGTTGCGGCGGAATTCAAAGTCGCAGCGGCAACCAAAGGCCAGCGCGGTGTGCTCGGCGATGTCGCGCATGCGTTGCTCGATCAGGTCGAGCACTTCGTAGGTAAAGGTGCGCACCGTGCCCTGAATAACGCAGCTGTCGGGCACCACATTGGTGGCCTCGCCGGTGTGAATCATGGTCACGCTGATGACACCGGCGTCCACCGGCTTTTTGTTGCGGGTGATGATGGTCTGAAAGGCTTGCACCATCTGGCAGGCCACCGGCACCGGGTCGACCGTGGTGTGGGGCAGCGCGGCGTGCCCGCCCTTGCCGGTGATGGTGATGTGAAACTCATTGCTCGACGCCATGACCGGTCCCGGGCTGACCGAAAACGTGCCGACCGGTGTGCCAGGCCAGTTGTGCATGCCAAACACCGCCTGCATCGGGAACTGCTCGAACAGGCCTTCTTTGATCATTTCGCGGGCGCCACCGCCGCCTTCCTCGGCCGGCTGAAAAATCAGGTACACGGTGCCGTCAAAGTCGCGGTGCTGGGCGAAATGCTGGGCTGCGGCCAGCAACATGGCGGTGTGGCCGTCGTGGCCACAAGCGTGCATCTTGCCGGGGTGTTGGCTGGTGTGGTCAAAGGTGTTGAGTTCGGTCATGGGCAGCGCGTCCATGTCGGCACGCAGCCCCACCGCATGGCCACAGGCGCCGCCATCGCGTCCGTGCACAATGCCCACCACCCCGGTGGTGCCCAGCCCGCGGTGCATGGGAATGCCCCACTCGGTGAGCTTGGCCGCCACCAAATCGGCGGTGCGCACTTCCTGAAAACACAGCTCGGGGTGAGCGTGGATGTCGCGGCGCAAGGCGCTGATGCTGGCCGCTTGGGTGGTGATGCTGTCGATGAGTTGCATGGCGGGGTCTCCGGACTGTGGCCACAGGGCTGGGCGTTTGCACCAATGGTAGCGCCGCGTCAGCCCGGCGTCAGACACCACCGCCGCCACCCCTGCCGCCAGCGGGACATGGCCGCCGATGCCGATCAGCGGCGCACGCGCCCGTTTTCGGTCAGCAAGGTCAGCTCGACAAAGCGCGATCCGGTGTTTTTGCGTGGTCCGAAGTCGACCGCAAAACCCCCCAGCTGCACATCGCGCATGCCTTGGATGGCGGCGATCAATCCCTCTCGGGTGGGGGTGTTGCCCGCGCGGCGCAGAGCTTCCACCAACACGCGCGCGGCGACAAAACCTTCCATCGCCGAATAATTAGGCTGCATGCCCGAGCGGCCCTTGATTGCGGCCAAAAAATCGGCCGCAATCGGCGTCACGGGCGCATACGGGAAGGGCATGACCTGGCTGATGACCACGCCCTTGGCCATGGCCCCAAGTTCGTCCATGAGGGCCTGGGTACCCACAAAAGAAACGTTGTAGAAGTTGCCCACAAAACCGGCTTGGCGGGCTTGGCGAATGAAGGTGGCGCACGACTTGTAGGCGCTGATTTGCACAACCGCTTCGGGGCGCGCGGCCATGATGCTTTGCACCGCCGCCGCCACGTCGGTGCTGTTGCGCTCCACCGTGCCGGTGGCCACAGGCTCTAGGTTGAGCGGCTTCATGGCCAGTTGCACCCCGCTCAGACCGGCTTGGCCGTAGCTGTCGTTCTGGTGAAACACAGCAATGCGGCGGATACCAATGCCGGTGAGCTGGCGCACGATGGCAGCGGTTTCGTCGTTGTACGAGGCCCGCACATGCACCGCATAGCGGTTAAAGGGCTCGCGCAAGGCCTGGGCGCCGGTGAAAGGCGCCAAAAACGGGGTCTTGGCTTCGGTGGCCAGGGGCAGCGCCGCCAGGCTGGTGGGCGTGCCCACATAGCCAAACAGCGCGAACACCTCGTCGCGCAGAAACTGCCGGGTATTGGCCGCGCAGCGCTCGGGCTCGTAGCCATCGTCCAAGCGCCGCAGCTCGATGCGCCGGCCGTTGATGCCACCACGCTCGTTGAGCGCCTCAAACACCAGCTGGGCACCCAAGTGAAACTGCACACCAAGTTGGGCCGCCGGACCGCTGAAAGGCGCCGATTGCCCCAGCACAATCCGCGCGTCGGGCGCAGCCGTTTGTGCTGTACCGAGAACAGGCCACGCAGCGGCCAATGTCCCTGGCAACAGGGACAAACAACGACGTCTTTGCATAGACGAAACTCCTGTTATTCTGATTTGCCAGCAGGTAGTTACAAGGACTACATGCAGCACACTGAGATTAACCTAATTCTCGTATATGACGCCCCCCGATAAACCCCTGCAGAGCGACGCCATCGTATTGGGCGCCTGCCCCCACGACTGCCCAGACACCTGCGCCCTGGTCACCACCGTGCAGGACGGGCGAGCGGTCAAGGTGCAAGGCAACCCGGCCCACCCGCTGACCGACGGTGTGCTCTGCGCCAAGGTGGCCAAATACGCCGAACGCACCCACCATCCGGACCGGCTGCTGCAGCCCCTGAAGCGCGTAGGCCCCAAGGGCAGCGGCCAGTTCGCCCCCATCGGCTGGGACGAAGCGCTCACCACCATCGCCGAGCGCCTGGGCGCCATCGCGGCGCGCGACCCGCAGGCCATCGTCCCCTACAGCTATGCGGGCACCATGGGTTTGGTGCAGGGCGAAGGCATGGCGGCGCGGTTTTTTCACCGCCTGGGCGCCTCCTTGCTGGACCGCACCATTTGCGCATCGGCCGGGGCCGAAGCACTGACCCAAACGCTGGGCGGCAAGCTGGGCATGCGGGTGCAGCACTTTGCCGAGTCGCAACTCATCGTTATCTGGGGCAGCAACGCGATTGGCAGCAACCTGCATTTCTGGCGCATCGCCCAAGAGGCCAAACGCCGAGGCGCGCGGCTGGTGTGCATCGACCCGCGCAAGAGCGAAACCGCCGACAAATGCCATGAACACCTGGCGCTGCGCCCGGGCACCGACGCGGCTCTCGCCTTGGCGCTGATGCACCAGCTCATCACCCACGATTGGCTGGACCACGACTACATTGCGCGCCACACCCTGGGCTGGGACGCGCTGCGCGAGCGCGCCCTGCAGTGGCCACCCGAGCGCGCCGCCGAGGTCTGTGGCCTCCCGGTGCAACAGATCGTCGACTTGGCGCGCGCCTATGGCACCACCCAGCCGGCGGCCATTCGCCTGAACTACGGCATGCAACGGGTGCGCGGTGGCGGCAATGCGGTGCGTGCCGTGGCTTGTTTGCCCGCGCTGGTGGGCGCCTGGCGGCACCGCGCCGGCGGGCTGCTGATGTCGTCGTCGGGCGAATTCCCGATTCAGCGCGCGGCCCTGCACCGCCCCGATCTGCTGGGCGAGCGCCGCCCGCGCACCATCAATATGAGCACCATTGGCCAGGCGCTGCTGGCCGACACCTCAGCCGACTTTGGGCCGCAGATTGAAGCGCTGGTGGTCTACAACAGCAACCCGGTGGCGGTGGCCCCGCAGTCGGGCGAGGTGGTGCGCGGCTTTGCCCGCGAGGACCTGTTCACCGTGGTGTTGGAGCATTTCATGACCGACACCGCCGATTACGCCGACATCGTGTTGCCAGCCACCACCCAGCTCGAGCACTGGGACATTCACAGCAGCTACGGCCACACCGATGTGTTGCTGAACCGACCGGCGATTGCGCCGGTGGGCGACTCGCGCAGCAACACCGACATCTTCCGCGCGCTGGCCGCGCACATGGGCTTTACCGAGCCCTGTTTCAACGACGACGACCTGACCCTGTGCCGCACCGCCTTTGGCGACCGGGTGGATTTCGACACCCTGCTGACCCAGGGCTTTGCCCACTTGGACGTGCCCGATGCGCCGTTTGCCGATGGCGGCTTTCCCACACCGTCGGGCCGCTGCGAATTTTTCAGCCAGCGACTGGCCGACCAAGGACAAGACGGCCTGCCCGACCATGTGCCCAATTACGAACTGGCGGGCAGCGACAGCCGCTACCCGCTCGCGATGATTTCGCCGCCAGCGCGCAATTTTCTCAACTCGACGTTTGTGAATGTGCAGAGCCTGCGCGACATCGAGGGGGAGCCGCTGCTCGAAATCCACCCCGACGACGCGTCAGTACGCGGCATTGCCGACCAGACACTGGTGCGGGTGTTCAACGACCGGGGCAGCTACCACTGCGCGGCGCATGTGAGCCGCCGCGCCCGGCCTGGCGTGGTCAACGGCCTGGGCATTTGGTGGCGCAAGCTCGGTGTGCGCGGCACCAATGTGAATGAACTCACCAGCCAGCAGCTCACCGACATGGGCCGTGCGCCCGTGTTCTACGACTGCCTGGTGCAGGTGGAGCCGGCCTGATGGCGGCTTGGTACGTCCCGCTGCGGCGCAGGCTGCTGGCCTTAGTGGCCGGGGCTTTGACACTGATAGGCCTGTCGGGCTGCGCCAGCACCGACACCGGCCTGGGCTATTACTGGCAGTCGGTGCGCGGCCATATGGGCGTGCTGCAGGCAGCCCGCCCGGTGGACGACTGGCTGGCCGACCCCGCCGTGTCCGAGCGACTCAAGACCAAGCTCAAGAGCGCCCAGCAGATTCGCCGCTTCGCCAGCGAAGAACTGGCCCTGCCCCAGAATGCCAGTTACACCCGCTACGCCGACCTACAGCGCCGCGCGGTGGTCTGGAACGTGGTGGCGGCGCCCGAACTGTCGCTCAAGCTGCACACCTGGTGTTATCTGGTGGTGGGCTGCGCCGGCTATCGAGGTTATTACGACGAGGCCCAGGCGCGCGCGTTTGCACAGCAACTGCGCGAGACCAGCGACCCACCGCTGGAGACCGCTGTGCTGCCCGTGCCCGCTTACTCCACCCTGGGCTGGCTCAACTGGCTGGGTGGCGACCCGCTGCTGTCGACCTTTCTGGGCTACCCCGACGGCGAACTGGCGCGCCTGATGTTTCACGAACTGAGCCACCAACTGGTCTACATCGCCGACGACACCGCGTTCAACGAATCCTTCGCCACGGCCGTGGAAGAACTGGGTGGCGAACGCTGGCTGGCCCAGGCCGATGAAGCGGTGCGCGCCGAATACCAGGCCTTCGACAACCGGCGGCGGGCTTTTCGGGCACTGACGCTGCAGACCCGGCGCGCGCTGGACG